>JANQRO010000182.1 GCA_028284525.1 Myxococcota bacterium
TCCCACGGCGCACCGGCTTCGGCGCGCACGAAGAGCGCGGGCGGCGCGAACCATCCCTCCTCGCGGAGCTCCGCGGCGGCCCCGCTCTCGGCGTCGCACCACGCCGCGAGCACGCCGGGGCGATCGGTGGGGACCTCGACCGACTGGTCGCTCCAAACGCCGTCGTCGGCGCGACGGCGCACGAGCAGCTCCCCGTCGTCGACCCGCACCTCGGTCGAGCCGATGATGTGGTTCGCCTCGGCGAAGACGCGGGCCGTCGCGACGGCGCGGCGCACCGTCTCGGCGCTCTGGTCGAGATAGAAGACCCGGATCGAGAGCGACTGGTAGTCGTTCACCCGGTAGGGGTTCAGGTAGCCCGCCGCGGGCGCCACGGCCTCGAGCAGATAGGCGTAGCTGCGGGCCTCTTCGTGGGTCTGCGGACAGATCGCCCAGCGCGGGTCGTTGTGGTGGTAGAGCCGGCTCACCTGGTGGAGCAGATCGACGAAGGAGACGCTGCCGCCGCTCCCGTCGGCGGCGAGGGCGAGCTGGAGCGCCTCGATCGTCTCGCACACATCGACGGTGAGCATGCGCCCCGCCTCGTCGCTGTCCGCCACGAGCAGGAGCTCGTCCACGCCGAAGAAGCGCGTGCCGATCTCCTCGGCGGCTCGGTTGTACTCCGAGTCGGCGTAGAGGATCGCCGAGCCCCGCTGGCGTTCGCCGACGAGGAGCCCGGGGATCGCGAGGGCGGCGACGCCGGTCAACGCGGCGAAGCCGATCACGACGCGGCGCGCCCGGGCGTCGCTCCGGGTGGCCCGCACGGCGAGCTCCACCAACGGGCGGATACCGCGGGGCAACCCGCGCGAACCGCGGTGGGGCACCGGGAGGTAGAGGATCAGCAACCGGTTGAGGAGCATCTCGGTCGGAAGGATCGAGAGCGCCCAGAACGCCGCGAGGATGCCGAGGTCGTGGATCAGCGGGATCGAGGTCACCGTCAACACCGCGAGCCCCGCGGCGTCGGTGAGGATCGCCAGGGTGCCCGGTGCCAGGAGCTCGGCCATCGAGTAGACGCACGCCTCCTCGCGCTCGCCGCGGGCGTCGAACTCCTCGTAGAAGCGCTCGACGAACTGCACCGAGTGGCTCACCGCCCGCGCCGTGATGAGCATCGGGACCACGAGCACCAAGGGGTCCAGGTGGAAGCCCCCCCACGCCGCGAAGCCGAGCCCCCAGATCGCGTTGGTAAGCGCGCCCACCAGCGGCAGGAAGAGTCCGTAGAAACGCCGGAAATAGAACCAGAGCAACGCCACCGTGATCCCCACCGAGAGCGTGAAGATCAGGAGGAGCTCGCCCGCGAAGGCGTAGGTCCAGCCGAAGAGCATCGGCTGGCCGGTGATGTGGACCCGGACCGGGAAGCGGTGCTCCGCTTCCCGCTTCATCGCCTGCAGGTGTTTGAAGAGCGCGGCGTAGTCGACCCGCTCCTCGATGAAGCTCGCCCGCACCTGGGCGGCGGTCTCGTCTCGGGAGACCAGCACACCCAGGAAGGAGGGGTTGCGACGCACGCCGTCGCGGATCGCCTCGAGGTCGAGGGTGCCGTCCCCGCGCTCGACCAGGGCGACCTCGCCGATCAGCGCGCCGCGGCGGTCGATACGCAGGTCGCGGGCGGTGCGGTGACCGAGGCTCTGGACGGTGTTGTGGTCGACCCCGGTCTTGGCGCTGCCGCCCTCCCCCGCGATCCAGCCGTCGAACCACGAGGCCGCGACGCGGATCCAGCGTCGGAAGACGCCGCCCCCTTCGAGAAACGAGCTGTTGGGACGCTCGTTCACCTGCTCGCTCACCACCGAGGAGCCCACCTGCTCGGTCACCCACTCGAGCCCGCGTAGCACCTCCTCCTGGTAGAGATCGCCCTCGGCGGCCACGACCGCGACCGAGATCGTGTTGGCCGAGCCAAAGACCTCGCTGAAGTCGCGGTAGGTGTGGATGAAGGGGTGGTCGGCGGGCAGCAGCTCCGAGAAGCGTGTCCCCACCTCGAGACCCGGGAGCTGCGCGGCGAAGAAGAGGGTGATTCCCGCGATCGCCGCCGCGAAGGCGTGGCGGAAGCGCGCGAAGAAACGACAGAAGGCCAGCGCGTTCACCGGGCGACCCCTCTCAGCACCTCGAAGGGGGCGTCGCCTCCGGCGCTGCGCAGGATCGTGCCGCGCATTCCCACGACGAACACCGGACCCGCGTCGCTGTGGACGACGTCCGTCAGGGGGATCGGTGCGGGGAAGGCGTCGACGCGTTCGAAGTTGCGCCCGCCGTCCCGGGAGCGCGCGACGAAGCCGGCGTCCCCCACCACGGTGACGTCGTCGCCGGCGCCGTGCACCGCGTAGAGGTCACGGTCGTAGGGGATCGGGTCGGGGCGCCAGCTGCGCCCCCGGTCGGTGCTGCGCAGGAGCAGGCCCCGCAACCCGACCGCGATCCCCACCGAGAGGTCCTGCGAGAACCACACGTCGAAGACGTAGGGCTCGCCCACGCCTCCCAGCAGCGTCCCGGGATAGGTCGCAAAGCCCTCGTCGTCGAGACGATCGATGATGCCGAACTCGCCAAAGGCGAAGGCGCCGGCCTCGTCGGCTTCGAGTCCGTTCAACACCACGTCGGCGTACTGGGGGACACAGTTCCACGAGGCGCCGCGGTCGGGGCTGCGCAGCACGAGACCGTAGTCGCCGACGAGCAGCACCCCGTCGGGCTGGTTCGCGACCCCGAGCAACGTGCGCCCAAAGGGCAGCGTCACCCCGTCCCAGCTCGCGCCTCCATCGAGGGAGCGCACCACCGCGCCCCCCGCGCCGGTGGCCCACAGACTCTCGTCGGCGCCGATCGAGAGATCGAGCAGGGTCGCTGCGGTCTGTGGCGTCGGGTTCGTCCAGGTGTCGCCGCCGTCCCGCGACAGGCGCACCGTCCCCGAGCGCCCCGCCACCGCCACCAGCGCACCGCGGGCGTCGACGGCGAAGAGGTCGGCCCCGGCCGCGAGGTCGAAGCTTCCCTCGATCTGGCGTCGGGCGCCGCGGCGATCCGCGGCGCCGAGGACGCCCTCGGCTCGCGCGAGCAGCGAGGGGCTGTCGATCGCGAGGGCCGCGCAGCGCACCTTCACCTGGAGGACGTCCCGCACCGAGTCGTCGAGGGGATGGTCTCCGGCGGCGAGCCAGCCGGCGAGACGCTCCGTGAGCTCGACGAGACCGTCCTCCTCGGCGCGCTCGATCGCCGCGGCCACCGTCTCGTCGAGCTTCACCTGGGCCTGGTAGCGGGCGATGGGCCCCGCCTTCTGGGCGAGGAAGTCGAGGGCGAACCACATCGCGTCGGCTCGGGGTGGCGCCAGGGCCGCGCCCCGGGTCTCCTCGATCAGCCCGTCGAGCACGTCGACCTCGACGTCGACGATCGCGCCGTCGGCGACGCGAAAGAGCCCCGGCACGGCGAGATGAGCGGCCTCGAGAGACGAGACGGGCGCGTCGTCGTTGGCAGCCTCGGTTTCGGGCGGGGAGCTGCGCGCGCCCGCGGGCGCTTCGCCCCCGACCGCGCGCTGCGCAGCGCCGGGGTGCGATCCGACGGCGACCGCCGTCCCCATCGCGAGCACGACGAGCAGCGCTCGCCAGCGCAGCACACAGGCTTCCCGCGCTTTGGTCCCCACCTGTACCTGCTCCGCCGCCCCCCGGCGTCGGCGACATTCGGTGACCTCGGGGGGAGCGTCAAGCCTTTCCGGAGCGGAAAACCGGGGGTCGCGCCCATTGCGCGGAGGGCCGGATTCTCGCTCCGCCCGGATGAACGTCCGGCACCGCGCCGCGACTCGCACCGGGTCGCCGGAGGGTCTCGAAAGCGCTCGGAGTGCCGGCTGGGTGGGCATTTCGGGTTGGTAGAATTCGTCCCCTGCGTTTCCGCGGGAGGGCTGCCCAATCAGCGATCGAAATCGGTGAATCGCAACGAAGCTCCTTCACGAAGACGAAGCTCCCGCTCTGGTCCATACCGGGTGAAGATCGACAATGACCCCGAGAGAAGCCGAAAACTCGTCCTCCGATAGCCAGATATGGCGGAGGGGCGAGCACCTTACCGGTCGATCAGCTTCAGGTTCGCGATTCTCCAGAACCAGGATCGTTTCGACCGAAACCACTTCCCCACCAAACCCCTCCGGCCGTCCTGACAAGTGCTTCATCTAGGCACCAATGGCTCTCCCGTCGGCGGCTCACCAGTCACTACTGGCGTTGCCTCCGTCGAAGCGCTTCCTCGCCCTCCTTGGCGGCCCGCTGAACTTCTTCGCAGTTCTCCCAGAGAGACGAGTCGCCCTCGACGTTGGCGATTTCGCGCAGTGTGGAGATCGCCGTGGTTCGGGCATAGGGATCTCGGCCGACCGCAACGGCTTTCAGCCACTCCACGACGTCGGCGCGATCTTCCTCCGTCGCGTCCGGGGGAGCGCCGTACCACCGCGGCTGTCCACACCTCCACTCCCGCCGCAACTGCGGCAGGTAGTAATGCGGCGTCTCTGGAATGCCAAACGAGTTGCGGAGGACAGCCGCAATGGCCCGGTAGCGGTGGTTGGGAAGCGTTTCCACCGCCCGCTTTGCCACCGAGATTCCTTTCCGAGTTCTTAGTTCGCGAAGTCCCCAAGGGAGGAGTTTTGGATTCGTCGGTGGGTCGCGCTCGACCTCATCTTCGAAAAACTCAATCGCAACGTCGGTTCCGACAAGCCCGATTAGGTACGGGAGATTGAAGCGCGGTGACGCATTCGTCGCGGCCGCCCTTTGGTAGTTCCGCACGAGCTCACGGGCGAAGCGGCTTCGCTGCGCCTCGTCGCCGAAACCCATTCGAACTCTCCTCCTCCGTTCTTCGATTCGCACCGGATCTGAAACAATGACATGCGAGCGCCTGTTGTAGACCTTCCACCACGCCTCGAACGTGGCCTCCGCTTCGCCGCTAGACCAGGTGAACTCATAGTACTTGGGTGGTGTTTGAGGGCGGTCGTTCTCCGTCCGCATTCGGCGAGGGGGATCAAGCCGTACTGCGTCCGAGAGCTCGTTCACGCGCTCGCACTCGGGCCAATAGATTGGGGCAGAGCGCGAATCGCGAATATCCTGGAGTGCCTGATCATCGCGTCGTTTCTCGACCAACCACGCTACAACCGCTTTGCGGTCCTCTTCGGTCGCGTCCGACGGCGCGTCCATCCAATGCGGTCGGCCGCAAGCAACGACCTGACCGTGATGTTCGGCGTATCGCTGGTCATGGAAGAGAAATCCGAAAGAGTTTGCCATGACGGCCATTGCTGCAGCCTCGCGGCCACCCCGCTTGTGGAGCTGTTGGGCGAGCACAATCACCTCCCGAGAGGCGAGGTGGACCATTGCGCCCGCTAACGCGCGAACCATCTCCGGGTCGTCGGGAGGGTCGGCCGCCTGCGCCCGGAAGAAGGGCATGATGAGGTGCCTGGGTCGTTGGGTAAGTAGCCATGCCATCACCCCAGCCGATTCAGCGTCACTATTCGCGACCGCTTCCTCGTACCTCAGGGTCATGGTGCGGACGATCGCTTCTTGTTCGCCCTTGACCCGGGGCCCCAACAAACGAGCGCAGTTTTCGAGAGAACGGTGGACATGCGGAACCCGTCGAACGCGGCAGGATCGGAGAACGAGATCGCGCCACTCGTCCACGCGTTGAGCGATTTGGTCCTGTTTCGACGGAGCGGACGCCTCGGATGCACCAACCGCTTCCTCGGCGCTGTCTGCGTGCACTTGCGCCACCAGGCTGGCAATAAGGGCCAAGATCAACGAGATCGTTCTGAGCAGCATAAGCAGCGGCCGCCGTCTATAGACCTACGCTTCGCAGCCCACCAATGGTTCACCACCAGAACACCGGTGAGCCCGATTCTTAGGCGACGTGCGGGGCCAGCTGAGAATTCGACGGCCGCTCGCCAACCCGCGGAGAATTCGTCGGCGGCGTCAACATTTTGGATCATTGATCTACTCGGGTGGATGGTCTCCATCGATCCAGGTCTAATGGGTGCTGGAGCGAACCTCGTACTGGCACCGGTCGGTGCGCCCAGAGGGCGTCACGACGCACCTCAGTCCACAGCCGCTCGATGCCGTTACCGTTAACCACTCGGTTCCGTCCCACGCCCAAAGGAGGCACTCGGCGCTCTCCCAGTGGCAGCTGTAGCTGCCGTGTCGACCCAACCAACCCGGCATTGTCCGCTTGATGCCGAGCCCGGAGCATTGCGGCTCCGAATGGAACATTCTCGTGACGTCGTCGGCCATCATTCCGCCCTGAGCGAGCGCCACGAGGTAGTGTTCGACGGCTGCTTGGCTGGGATCGGGGACCGAGCCGAACGGTTGTGCACACGAAATGACCACCACGATCAGGCCCGGGATCGAGATGGTTCGCACGACCTTCACACCCGAACAACGCCGCCGGAGCCGTATGCGGATCTCGCGCCGTCATAGGCACTCGTGCCTCTCGGGGTGAGCGAGGCCTCGGAGGTGGGCCGGCGGGATCGTGATAGGGCCCGCCTCCTACGCGATACCTTCCCTCCCACGAGGACGGCACCTTGCGGGATCATGGCACGCAGGTGCTCCAAGGGAGGGTGAGGAGGTCTTTGAGGTCGAGTTCAAACACAGAGGCCGGACAAAGCTGCTCGAATCGGGGCAACAGAATCGAGGTCTCGCGGTACCTGCGAGGTACAGAAGGTCCCGAGCTCCTTGTCGAAACCCGGATTCGCAACGGCCTCCGAATCTACGACGCACAGTGGTTCGCCCTCACCCCTACGCAGCCTCATCTGGGAGGGACCCGCTGGTGGGTCGTCTGCCCGGATTGTGATCGAAGAGTGAGGGTCCTCCATCGGCCCGCGCTTCTCCTGCCGCGAGTGCCACCGCCTTACCTATCCCTGCCGCGCGAAGCACCGAGATCGCTTCTGGGAGCGCCACCTGCCGCCCCTGGAGACCGCCTATCGCTACCGGCGAGATCTTCGGAGCCGTAGTCGCCGGCGGCGTCTGCGCGCCTGCAGGGCGATTGATCCGCGCTTCCTGGAGCGGGTCACAGAGCTTTTGGACGAGCACTAGAAAAGGAGGCGGCATGAGGAAACGAGGCGCTGGGAGCCGGAAGGGCTCGGGGAGCTTCACCAATCCGAAGGAGTTCGCCTTCCGATTGGAGAACGCCGATTTCGAGACACTCGACGCAATCGGGGATCGCCGGAGGATCTCGACTGGTGCCCTCCTACGCGAGATCCTCCGCGCCTACCTGAGCAATAGAGGCGCGTAGGCTGCCGTGAGTCAGGGGCCTAGGGCCCAACGGACTTTCGAAAAATCAGGCCGGTTCGGGTGTCTGTAGGACTGGCCTCGTACACACAACAAACCCAGGTTGTGCGCAGAACCGCCTACGGCCCGCATTGCCCCTTGTGGGGTTGCCCGTTTCCTTGGGATGCCGCAAGTTCCCGCCTGGTAAAGGAAACTTGTCTCTGGGGAACTGCGACTTTTTCTTACCGGAGAGGTGCCGGAGTCCGGTTGAACGGGCCTGACTCGAAATCAGGTGATGGGCTTGCTCATCCGTGGGTTCGAATCCCACCCTCTCCGCCAACTCACGCCGTTTTTCAATCCACAATCGGGTAGTTCCGCACGTTGGCGCGAGTAGCGCTTGGTTGCCCCTGCGGGTGCGTTTTAGCCCCTGTTGACGCGCAAGTGTTGGCCCCCTGTTAACGTCGGCCCGAGTTCTCGCGCTCGGGCCTGCGGCCCGCCGGGCAGCTGAGCGCGGAGCCGTTAGGTGGTGCGATGTCGGTCGAGATGTACGCATTCCTGAACCAGAGCGACCTTCCTAGTCGAAACGAATGGCAAGCCGCCATTGACTCTCTTGGTCTTCCGGTCGTTCTAGACGAGCAAATCAATCCGCGAGATACGATCGGATACTCGCCTTGCGCGCTGCGAGGCGGCAATGCTGGGTTCGAATATTCAGTCGAGCGCGCTAAAGACCTCGGCCCGCCCGACAGCGCTCGCCACTTTGACTCAGCCGCAGTGTTTCGATGGAGCGGCGACCTCGCCGAGTGCGCGAGCGCGATGGCCGCCGCGGCCGCACTTCTGAGGCACGCCAACGTCGTTGTCTTTTGTCCCGAAGACGACCTTATCTACTCTCTTGAAGGCCTTCTCGCCGATTTCGACGAGTGTGTGAACGAACTTGGCTCGCCCTCCACCTAACAAAGCGCTGCAGCTGACCCGGCGGGCATGTCGCCGCCGTGATCTCGGCCGCGATGATGGACGAAATCATCGTCAGCAACGATTGAAACCGTCATCGACGGAATCGAGGACCATAAGGCGCAACGGCACCGACCTTAGGGCGCAGGGTCGTATCGGGAGCTTCGGAAAGAAAGTACGACTTATGCGCCCTAAGGGGCCGGATCGCCCTTCGCCGCCGATTTTGTGATTCCGCGCGTGCACGAAACTGGCGCGAGGCCGAAACACCGAAGGTGAGATGGCGCGACCGAATCTCGAAGTTCTTCGAGTGGTGGCAGGCCTTCGACATGGTCTTCGTCGTGGCCTTCATCCTCGTGACGGCTGTGGTGACCTCGGTTCGGGGGCCGTGGTGAGGGCGCCCCCGAGCCATCGGAGCTCGGTGCGCCGCAGCTTCATCGGAGTGCCTCCCCGCCAAATAAGCGAACCACGAACGGAAGCCAGACAGGAATCAGCAGGAGCGCCCAACCCATCGCGAGAACGGCCCAAGGCGGCGAGGCGCGACGCACCACCTCGACGACCCCGAACCGTCCCGTCGCTCGGGCCATCAAATCGGGAAACCACACCATCAGGACCGGGAGCAGGAAGAAGGCGAACGTTCGGAGGAATGCTTCGTTGCCCCCTGCGACGCCCACCCAGAAGTAGAAACCGACGACCGGTGCGGAGAGCACCCGGCTGACCGTTCGGGCCCGGGTCGAGATCGACCTCCCCATGCGGGCCATGGACCGATCTCGCTCGTCTTGTAGCAGCGCCTGGACCTGGTCCGCGTCGAGCTCGGGTTTCAGACGCGGGTCTGTCAACGCCTCGCCTCTATGATTTCCTCTGGACCATAGAGGGTCTAAGCGGGGAAGGCGCCTCGGGACCGGAGCAGTCTGCCGCGCGAGGGCGCGCTCAGTGCGAATCCCCTTGGGGAGACGTTTCTAGGGGATTTTCACGGAGATCGATATATCTAGCCGAATGGGCGCTTCCCCCAGCCCCCCCCTAGCTACGCCTAGGTCAAGCACCCGGACAGGCCTTACCTAGTGACTGTCCCCCACCCAAAGAAAAACCTTCCGGAAGGCACGCTATCGAGCATCCGGAGGGCGTCGGGGCGGCCACTCCGATGAGGGGAGAACGCATGGACTACATCGCCGTAATTCACAAGGACGAGGGAAGCGACGTCGGCGTGAGCTTTCCGGATCTCCCCGGCTGCGTGACCGCGGGGGCCACCCTCGAAGAGGCGCGCGTATTCGCTGCGGAGGCCCTCGCGCTCCACCTCGAAGCCATGGCGGAAGCGGGGATGGAGATCGCCTGCTCCCGGTCCTTTGGTTGCCCCTTGGCAGCGTACTTCCACACGCTGCACTGGGGTGGATAGCCCGCCGGTCGGCTGAGCGCCGAGCCATTAGGTGGCGTGGAGCACGCTATGCCGGGTACCAAGTACAGTCGCGGCCCCGCGCCCAAAGTGGAGGCGATGGGCGATACGGGATCAACCCACGTTCGCTACTCGCACGGGAACATGCCGTCAGTGTTGCACGTCCGCTGCCCAAGGTGCTCAGGGCTCGCGATCGCAGGACCCTGCCCGGAAACTCCCGCAAGACTCCGCAAGATCGTGTTCGCCGAACGAGAGCTTCCGGTGACAGTGTGGGATCTCAGATGCACGCAGTGCGTCCATCGCGTAACCACAGTCCAATATGAGGATCTCCCCCGGCTTTTTTGGCGTGCGGAAGCGGCGGGAGTCGAGATATGGGCGTGGAACCGCGAGCACCTCCAGATGCTTCGCAAGGTGCTTGCGAAGGAGTCAGTAGATGGAGACCCTTACGAAGGCTTCGCGACCTACGCCCGCAAGGAATGGTTGATCGAGAGAAATCGGAAGCGGTTGCTCAACGCAGTCACGAAGGTCTTGGAACCGCATGCCACCTAACAAGGCGCTGCAGACCCGGCGGGCACGTCACCAACCTCTTGGTAGCCTCCGGGCTTCAACCCCTTTGGAGAGGCAACCTCAGCGGCCCGTCGGCATTGGTTGCCGCCTGGCGGCGGCCCTCCATCCTTCTGCACTGAGGCTTGGGGCCCGCCGGGCAAGCTGAGCGAGGGATCGGTTAGGCAGCGCGGAAGTTGAGGAATGGCGAAGAATCGGGCCCGAGTAGCCATGGAGCAGGCACTCAAGAGCGTTGTCGTTCCGGAGCTCCGATCGAGGGGCTTTCGTGGCAGCTTTCCACATTTCCGGCGCCCATCGGAAACGCGAATCGACCTCCTGATGTTTCAGTTCCACTCCTCTGGCGGGAGTTTCGTGGTCGAGCTCGCCACCTGCAGTGTGGATGGTGTTCGCACCTATTGGGGAAAGATCGTGCCCCACAACAAAATCACTGTGATCAACGTCAACGAGCGGTTGCGCCTCGGGAGCGGAGGACACGGCGACCATTGGTTCGTCTTCGGCAAACGAAGTTACGAGTCCGGCAGCGAGACCGTCGCCCCACCCGAGCGCTACCAGGAGGTGGCGGAGCAGGTCCGGTCCTTGATCGGGACTGAGGGGGAGCGGTATTGGGAGCGCGCTGCCTAACAAGGCGCTGCAGCAGACCCGGCGGGCACAGTCCGCCCAGCTTGATAGTCTCCGGGCTTCAACCTCTAGGGGGCGGCGATCAGCTCGGCCCGGTCCTCAGGTTGCCTCTTGGCAGCGCAGTTCCGCTGCACTAAGGCTTCTGGCCCGCAGGGCAGCTGAGCGCCGAGCCGTTAGGCAGCGCGAGCAGTGCCCGACACCACCTACGAGATTGCGCGCATCTGGATTGACGAGTCGAACAGGCTCCTCGTGGCCGTGGTGCTGCCTCCCGACCTCGACTTCACGTACATTTACCGGGCGGCTCGGGGCGTACGATGGGACCCATCCGAGCGTGCCCTCACGGTGCCAAGGCCCGAGACCAGCACGTACGCCGACCGCTTCGCGGACATCCTTGAAGCCGCATCCGATGAGTACGGAGCTCGCCTACTGCTCACGTCGCGAACCGACCTCGCGGGCCTTCCGCCTGAGGTGGCGAGCTCGATCTCCAGCTGAGCGCACGCTGCCCGACCAGGCGCTGCAGCAGACCCGGCGGGCACGGTTGGCCCGGCTTGGTAGCCTCCGGGCCCTCAACCTCTTGGGGGCGGCGATCCGCTCGGCCCGGTGGCTAGGTTGCCCGTGGGCGGCGACCTTCCCCACCCCGCACTCGCTCTTTGAGCCCGCAGGGGCCGGGCTGAGCGCCTTTCCGTTAGGCAGCACGACGCGACGAATGCGATCTTCGGACCTCTACGCTCTGCTGGATCGGCCTGACGAAGTCCATGGAATTCGGACCGCGATTGCCGAGGCGATGCCAGCTTTTCGCCGCGGGTTAGCTGAACGCGGACGGTCCGCACCCGTGGTGGTTGAAACGGACGGGTCTGATCTGCCCATCACCGAAGATCACGTCCGGCACCTTTGCGAGGATTACCTCGCCGACCGCCTCGACGAGCTAGAGATCGCGTATGTCGCGAGCGCTCTCGAACTCTGTCCCGACTTTCGCTGTACATCCTCAACCGTCGAAGAAGCTGTCTTTAGGCTCGCGGGCCCCGAGATCAACGGAAAGATCACCCGCGAAATCGTCCGCGAGATCTTTGGCGAACTCGGGTAGCGAGCTGCCCAACAAGCCGCTGCAGCAGACTCGGCGCTGCGCAGAAACGTGAACACGCCGGCGTTCGCTCCCTCCGCACAAGGGGTACTCCTGTCCGTGCATCGGGAAGCCCGGCCACGACGTGACCCGAGGCGTCCAGGTGCCGATGGCGTCCCGGTGCGAGACCCGGGGCGTCCGAGACGTGCTTCGCCGTGCTCCAGCCCACGCGCGCTCGCCTACCATGCGCTCGGGGCTTGGCCGGAACCGCCACCGCTAACCACAATAGACCTCGTTCTCCATATGACAGAACGGATTTCGCCATGCGGTTGCGCATTCGTTGCGCTCCGTTTCCACCGGCATTTTCTGGCGCGCAGCGAAGATTTCGCTTCCGCCCCGTTCCCATTCGCTCGTCTTGCCGTAGCCAGCGGGCGTCTTAGGCCTGCAGAGGCGCCTCTTCGTAGAAGTGCCAGACGTCCGTCAAGCGATAGGTCGTTCCGATCTCCTTGCGCTTGCTTTCGATAGCTGCCACGAAGGCGGGAAGGAACATCGTGTTCACCCGCGCCCACCATATTGCAGAGCCAGGCGCATTGGTCACGGCCGCGAGCCCGACCATCCAGCGTTCGTATGCATCAAAGTCCAGGAGCCCCCATTCGTGCATTTGGTACGCCGACTCAATGTGATTCACGAACGGGTGCATCAAGCTGTTGAACCGTGCCTGGCTATCTCGGTCCAAGCTCTCGTAGTGATTCAAGCCTAGGCGGAAGATCTCAGCCAGATCGGGGTTCTCCGCCATCGGTCCGAAAAAGAATGAAGTATTGAGAAGTGCTCTCTGGCTTTCCGCTTTGGCGATACTGGAGTTGTGTTGCACTTGACGCGCCAGGTACAAGAGGGAGAGAACAACGGCGCCCGCTCGAACGAGTTCGCCAAGGTTTCCGATGGCGTCGAGGTTCATCATGGACTCCTCCAACGAAATTCTCCTTTCACTGAACTCGGTCGGCATCAGGATCGCGAGTTCGTGGTGACTCTATCACTGTGAAGGGTGCCTCCGGAGGCGCCGCAAGCCGGACGAGGCCCTCGGGCACGACACCAACCTGAGCCACGCCCGGGCCCGGCGGATGACCCGCGAGGTGGACCAGGCCTTCCACGACCTCCTCCAGAACACGATGCGCTCTACCGGCGGGCCACCGAGCAGATGATGACCATGGTGGCCGAGTGGGACGCCCCCTCTCAGCAAAGGAGTGGGAGCTGATGGGGAACACCCTGGCCAAGCTCGCGCCGTCGGGCCGGGTCGGTCTTCGCGACCACTTTGCCCTGGTCGTCGAGAAGTTTGAACTGGACGGTCTGAGCGGGGTTGGGCGCGCCGGGTTTCGAGAACACCGACAGCACCAGGACCTCGACGCCGAGATCGACGGTGATCGATCCCATCTCCCACGGCGCCACACGCCTCCGTATGGCTTGAGTGGAGCATTTCGATGTCCGATGAGTCGGGCATCTGGGAGTCGTTCCTCGACTATCGAGAGCGAATACTGAAGATGATCGCCAGGTCGGTTCGAGGAGCAAAGAAAGAGGGACACGCTCACCCTGCGATCAATCCGAACGTGTCTGCCCAAATCATCCTGGCGTCGGCGTATACGATCATCCAGCTCCGCTTTTCGAACGACGACCGACGCATCGTACGGCGGTGTTCGGATGTTCCCCCGGACGGACTCACGCCGCCCCCAGGCTTTCGGGACGGGGCGAAGCCGCTCGATCACCGCGACCTCCCACGGCCGATCCTCCGCCCCCCAGCGCCTCTGGCGGCCGGCCGATCGCGTCCACCACCTGCATCCCGGCGATCACCGCTCCGAAGGCGGATCAGTGGCCTGCTGGGGGCGGGGCATCCACCAGGACGATGAAAAGCGGTGCGAGAGCGTTGAGCCCGCTGGCCGCGCACTCGCGTTGGGTCGGTTCGGCTGCGACAATCTTCGGCACCACGACGGGACGGGAGGATCGCGGTGTCACGTATGCGGAACCAGGGGTTGGCAGGGATCGCTCTCGTCGTGGGCGTATCCCTCGCGACGGCGTCTCAGGCAGACCCGATCACCGACCTTCGGGCCCTCTTCGACCGGGATGTCGCGGCGCTCAACGCCCATCGACCCGAGGCGTTCGTCGCGTCGGCACACGAGGGAATCGTGGTCCTGGGGATTCTCTCACCCTTCCCGGTGGACGGGAAGCCGGCCTTCCGCGAGGTGATGCGCCAGTACCTCGAAGACTACGCGGAAGTCACGTTCACCCCGACCCATCCCGAGTTCTCGGCCACGCACGACTCCGGCATCGCGTGGGGCCACTACACGCTGGTGACCCGGATGAAGGACGGACCCCGGGAGTACGCGTTCGGGCGCTATTCCATGGCCTACACCTACGCCGACGGGACGTGGGCGCTGACCGCCATGCACCTCTCGCCCCTCCAGCCGAGCTACTACTCCGGGTATTGAGCGGAGGGACGATGAGACGCCGAGCCTTCGAAGTCGCCTCGACCGCGGTGTTCATTCTCCTGGCCTCGGTGCCGGGCGCGCTCGCGCAGGACCTCGGCGAGCTCGAGAAGACCTTCCACGCCGGGATCCGAGCGCTCGACACACGCGATCTCGAGGCCGCCTCCGCCACCGTGGACGAGAACGTCGTGGTCTTCAGCCTGTTCTCGCCATTTCCCATCCGAGGCAGGTCGGGGTTTCGAGACGCCGTCACCGAGTATTTCGAGAACTACGAGCGAGCCACCTTCGCTCCCTCGAGCCCGCAATTCCGCGCGTTCGGCACGACGGGGCTGGCCTGGGGCTTCTACCAACTGACGGCCAAGATCGAGGGCGGCCCCCCCGCGTATTTCAACGGGCGTTACCTCTTCACCTACGTGTGGACCGAGGGGACGTGGCTCGTGACCAGCATGCACTACTCGCCCCTCCAACACGCCACGATGCGCATCCATTGAGGGACGACGGACGGCGTGGGCGCGGGCCGCGGCGGATCACCGTCTGGAGGAGCGCGGGAGTGGTCGCTGCGGCACTGGTCTCGGCGGTGGCCGCGGCGCAGGAAGGTCCCTCGGACGGCGGCCAGGCGACGGCCGCCGAACTGGGCCAGGGCTTGTACGAGCGTCTCTGCGCGACGTGCCACGGGGTCGACGGACGGGGAGGGGGGGAGTACGCCAACCTCTTGAGCGTGCCGCCTCCCGATCTGACGGGTATTGCGGCGCGGCGTGACGGTGCGTTTCCGCGCGACGAGATCGTCTCGCTCATCGACGGTCGCCTCACCCCGCGCGCGCACGGGAGCGCCGAAATGCCCGTGTGGGGACGACGGCTGCGCGCCGGGGACCTCGAAGCGGAAGGAGAGCTCGGTGGCGAGATCTATCTCCTGGTGTCCTATCTGGAGACGCTTCAGCCCACGACTGCCCATCCGGCCGACGAGGACGAGGACCCGAAGGTCGCCCAGGCCGGTGCGGAGCCCTTCGCGCGCAACTGCGCGGCTTGCCACGGCGTCTCCGGCGCGGGCGACGGCCCGACCGCGGCGTCCCTCGCCACCCCGCCGCCCGATCTCCGCTCGATCGCCCGTCGCAACGACGGACGCTTCCCCACCCTTCGCGTCGCCCGGGCGATCGACGGGCGCGACCGGCTCGGCGCACACGGCTCCCGCGACATGCCGATCTGGGGCCGGCGGTTGCGCGCCCCGGGTGGCGTGGCTCGCGACGCCGTGGTCCGCGGGGAAGTCATGCTCTACGTCGAGTATCTGCGTTCGATCCAGCTCCCGTGACCGACAGCGGACGCCTCCCGGTACCGGGCGTCGAGCGCGGCGGACGCCTTCCGCTACCGGGCGTCGAGTCGACAGGAGCCGGTGGGACGCGGCCCGGCATCGGCAGGCAGCAGACAGGTGAGCACGCTCGCGAAGAGCCGACCCGCGACCTCGGAGCGATAGTCGAACTCCCAGACACAGGCCTCGGTGGCGGCATCGACGTCGCGGCACTCGGGCTCGCCCAGCAGGGAGCCCAGGTCGGCCCGCGTGTGGCGCGGCGCGATCTCGCGGTCGAGAAAGCCGTCGACCTCGCGCCGCAACCGCGTCGCGATCTCGGTGTCGCCACCGCCCCGCGGCTGCCAGCCCTCGTGGGTCATACAGGAGTCGTAGGGGCCCCGCACGTCGATCTCGATCGCGGGATCGGCCGACGCCAGCAACGCCAGCTGTCCTTCGATGAGTAGCGGCGCGCAGAGCGTCTGCGTCTCTTTCCACGGCGTCGTCGCCCCGCCGTCGATCGGTTCCCAGGCCCGGCCTGGAGCTGCGGGGTCGAGCTCTGGGCCACACGCGAAGACGAAGGGGGCGACGAGCGACACGACCCAGCGCCATCGCGGCGGACCGCACGCCCGAATGCTCAAAACTGGAAGATCACGCTGAAGACTGTCTCGTGACGGCTCTGGTCGGTGGGGCCCCAGATGTCACCCAGGGTCCAGGGCCCGGGGTCGCCACCGTTCATCCGCCAGTAGATGTGCTGCTCCGCCCGAAACACCACGTGGTTCGTCCAGAGATAGTCGAGGGAGAGCAGGTTGTAGCCCCCGGTCGAACGGGGATCGAACGCGACGACGAACTGAGGCTGCCAGCGCCCAGCGGGCCCGTAGCTCGTGGAGGCGGCGAGGGTCGCGACGAACTCGTCGCGGTCGATTTTGTCGTCGTTGATCGTCTCGTAGCGCCCCGGGACGCGTATGCCGTCGATCTCGGCCGGAACCACCGAGGGGATCCCGCGGAAGGAGCCGTCGTGTTCGAGGTAGCGCCGCCAAAAGAACTGGGTCGAGATGAAGAAGGTGCGCGACGGGTTGAGCCAGCGAATCCAGGTCGGCCGGTCCATCCCCAACATCACGACCGTGCGCTCGACCTTGTCGTACTGATCCTGGTCCGCGTCGGGCTCGACGGCGACGGGGACGCCGGTGGTAAACGTCGTCTCCAAGCGGAAGACCGACTGGGTGAAGCGCTCTTCGGAGTAGTTGGCTGTGATCCCCGCGACGTGGGAACGCGGGTTCACCATGTCGATCGCGACGTTCAAGGTATTCCCGACGACCTCCGCCGAGCGCACCTTGAAGCCGGGGTCCGCCGAGAAGCCGTAGAAGTAGTTGAGGCTCAGGTCGACGTCGCCGAGCACCGCCTTGAAGCGCGCGCCCCCCTGTCCGCTGGAGAGCTTGCGGCTGGGCTTCCGGTCGCGGATGTCCTGGTTGAGATTGAAGAGCTGGTTCCCGATGACGACCGAATTCGCGGTCTCCTCCAGGCCCGCTCCGTAGAACCCCCAGGGACGACGCGGGTGGGTGTCGATCTTGTTGCGCCGAAAATCCGCGGGAATCCATACGCCCTCGACGAACGCCTCCTCGAAGGGCCCGATCTTGCCGATGTCGTAGATGCCACGCGCCATCCAGAGTGGGATGCGGATGTCCTCCCACGCTTCACGCGCCCAGTGCCAGGCCAGATTGAGCGGGTTGATGACGTCCAGCGCCCGGAAGTTGTCGGTCTCTCCCCACACCACCTGCTGGCGACCCAGGCGGAGGGTGAAGGGGGGGAGCAACAGATCGACGAACGCTTCGCGCACCTTGAACTCGAGGGCGCCGGAGGGTTCGCTGAGAGAATCGCGCGCGTCGTAGACGGAGTCGTAGATGCCCCGGCCGATCACCGTGAGGGTGGCTTCTTCGAGCCGGCCGGTCGAGAAGCGGTGAAAGGCTTCGCTCTCGCGCAGGAAGTAGTACTTGCTCTCGAGCTGCGCCGTATTGCGCTGCATGATGAACTCGGCGTCATCGAACTTGGGCGTGCGCAGGATGTTCTGGAGCTTTAGAAACCCCTCAAGCTCGATGTCGTCGGTCAGGTTGATCACCGCCGCGGCTGGGCGTGGCGACGACACCACCAGGGCGGTTACCAGGGCGAGCACGAGGCGGAGCTGGGGACGCAAGGGCAACCTCACTCGGTTTGGCTGAGACGCGAGAATCGCGTAGTTCGCTAGCGGCGCCCACTCACCATGTTGCGAAGCGAAAAGAACTGCCGCGCGCGCGCGGGCGAGAACTCGCGCCGGTTGGTGAAGCAGTGCGTAATCGTCGCGTGGGGTTTCTTCGCGTTGATGTCGGTCTCGCCCAGGTGGAGGAAGACGTGGTGCCCCAGGTTTCGGGAGTAGTCCTGCTTGATATAGGGCGCCTGCTGTGGAGGCTCTTCGTCGTAGCTCTCGGAGTATTTGAGGTAGTGCTGATTCATCCGGAGCATCTGATCGTCCCGGCGATCGAAGGCGAACATCCAGTGGGTCCAGTAGGTCTCGGCGTCGATGAAGACGATGCGGTGGCTGTAGGGATGCGTGCTCTTGGCTTTGGGCGAGATCAACACCACGTGTGCCTCTCGGACCTCCCAGCGCGCGTTGTGCGGCACCCACAAGTGGGGGCCGCCGATCTCGGGGTTGTCGCGCACGTTGATCGTCGCGAGGAGGGGCCGGGTGCCGAGGTACTCCCACTCGTTTTCCTGGACCTTCCCGCCGAAGCCCATCATGTCCTCTCGGATCATGTCCATCCCCATGAGCTCGCTCGTGCGTTCGGAGGCCAGGGTGCGTCGGGGCTTGCGTTGTACGGGCATATAGAGCCAGCCCGAATCCTCTTTGTAGTGGTCGACGAAGGTGATCGACATGTCCTTGGCGCCCGCCATGTCCCGGGGCGAACGGAACTCCATCAGCTGCTTGCTCTTCACCTCCTCGTACCCGGGGACGAGGCTGTGGTGCCCCCGGGCGTACTGCGCAGTCACCGCGGTGTACTCGAGGCGGCGGTCCAAGCGACCGCCCTCGCCGCGTAGCCACGTCACCATCGGCATGTCGTAGTCGTTGGCACCCGGCCGCCACAGCATGTTCCAGACCACTTTTTGGCCGGCGTAGGGATCGCGGGCATCGATCTCCGGGAAGGGGAAGCCGCCTCCCGTGAAGCCGACCAGGACGCCTTTGTCGTCCAGGTGGTAGCCGGACGGAACGTTCTCACCCCATCCGGGCGGGGACGGATAGTGAGCCGTCGCGGCGATCTCCATATCCATGCCCTCGAAGATGTAGTACGCCCACGCCGAGCGTGGGATGAGGGCTTCGAGGATCGCTCGGTCGCCTTCGCCAAGATGCTGCCCTGCACGAAGCGCCGTCGCCTGCTCGGCCGGGCGCTCGATCCACTCCCGCAGCGCCTGGTAGCTCCGATCTTCGTCCGCCTGGACGATCCCCGGCGCCCCCGCCGTCGAGCCTGCGAACAGGAAGACGAGCGCCAGCGCCCCCACCCACCGCTTGGTCGCGCCCAGAACGGACTCGCCGTCCGCGGGCGCTCCGTCTACTCGAAGGTTCGGCGCATCCATCAAGACTCTCCGAGGGGCGTCCGCGCCCCACCCCTCTCCCCGCGCGAGCTCTAGGCGCCCGTCCGCAAAGTAGAATTGGGTTTGAAAAAATTTCAATTCGGCGGATTGTAACAAAACCATGATGCGCGTTTCACGGGAGCAGCCGCGACATCGCGATCGCCGGTCGACGTTCCGGAGCTACTACGGCTCGCTCTACCGTCGCGGTCGTTCTCCACGCCGTCCGCTCGGCGTTCCTTCGTGGGTTCGCAGGGAAGGTGAAGATCACAGCGGTCGGTCAGCGGATCTTGGATCTGCTTCCGATCAATGAGTGCTATGTGGTGTTCCTCATCCACCCTTTTGTCGGTCTGTCGCGTAGACGCCGGTCGCAGTGGGAGTGAGATGGCACGAGCGGCGGGATCCGAGAGATCGTCCTCATTCCTCGCTTTCGAGGGCGCACTCGATACTCCGTCGCTCTTCTCCATCTGCCTAGCAATCGTGCTCGCTGCCTGCGCACCCTCTGTGCGCCCCGCCGTCGCTCCTGCGCAAAGCCCAGAACCGCTCATCGCCTATCGCCTCCTGACACGTGCAGACTTCCAAGCGCAATCCTCCAACCATCGCCGCGGCGCAGGTCGCCACGGTGCGGAGATCTGTGTGCGTGTGCGGGCCGCGGCGGATGTTGTGGAGACCGGGAACGTTGACATCTTTATGCGGCCGCACTGCTCCTATTGGAGCCCGGGGGAATTCCGCGGGGCAAATCGGCCGCATACCCAGTACGTCCTCCAGCACGAGCAGATCCACTTTGCGATTGGGAAGCTTGCCACGCTGCTCGCGAGGGAGCGTATCCGGCTCTTGCTCGCGGCGGAACGGACTTCCGATGCGATCACCGAGATCATCGAAGACTCTCTCCACTCCGCCGAGTCGACGCACGCGAAGTTCGACGCCAATACCTCTGGCGTCTACGACCCCGTGTGGATGGAGAGCTGGGTGAATGTGCTCGAGCGGAAGCTCGAGCCGCTCTGCTCCACCTGCCCGGTTCGGATATTGCGCCAGTAACCGGCTGGGTTTCTGGCGCGAGGCGCCGAGCGCTAGGTGCCTCCACGGATACGCATCGCGCGTTCTCGGCGACGTCGCGGATCGCCTGAGGCTCGTTGGACGTCGCCACTGTTCACCGTGGTGACCTCTCCCGACGCCCTTGCTGATCCAGAAATTGAAGGATCACCTCGTTGACGAGAGAGCGACGGCCGTCGATTGTTTCGGCCCCGGAGCCATCCAGCTCATGGCGACGCCGGGACACACACCGCGTAGGCTTCGAAGCTTCGGCTACTACTATGGTTGTTGTGCATCGTCACGTCCCAGGTGCGATCGCCGGTGGGGTAGTTCCGCCGAGTGTTGAGGCCGTTCGACCCGCTTCTCATTCCGCCACCTGTGACTACCGTCCCGACGGGGCATGTCGCAACCGAGGTGGCCCATCCGCCGTTCGCGCCTGCGGTCGCGGTGGGTCCCACAACGATCGTCGTGGCGGCACCGGCGCTGGCCGCGACGTCGGCCCGCGCCGCCTGCATCGCGTATGGAGCGGAGCTGATCGCCTGCCGCGGCGTCAGGGTGTCTCCGTTCACGGCGACCTCGAGATAGCGGTCGGGCGCGGAGAACGTGTCGGGGCTCAGGACCCCTTCCAGCACCGCTCCCGTCCCGATGAGGACCGCGAACACGCCCTGTTGCAGCGTGACGTTTGCGTGCGACTCCCGGTACAGCGCCGTCCCGGCGGCGTCCGCGTCCCAGATCCCGATCTCCAGGTCTACGGGTCCCCCGAGAAGTCGACCGCCGGCATCGCGGAGGAGTCCCTGATAGGTCATGTCATTGGGGGGCTCTCCTCGTGCGACTCCAGGGCCGAACAGGGACAGAGCGACGACCAGAACAGTGACCCGCGACTTCATCATCGTCTCGTTCTCCTGCCAAGACTCGTCAGCACCGCGCATGCGGTGATGACCGACCCCAAAGGACCGGGCTCCGGAGCGGCCACGATCGGCCAAAAGCCGGGCTCCAGCGTGACGCCACTGGTCGCCGCCATGATCGCCCCCGCCGCGTTCTCTACGAGGGTCGCGCCCGAGAGCGAGACGCCCGACACGGGTGCGGTGCTCACGAGGGTTGCGCTCGCGCCGGCCGCCAAGGACCCGCCGATCAGCTCGTAGTGCTCCGAGCGAAGACCGCGTACCGCCGCTGGTCCGGCCACTGCAGTGGTCTCTGGGCTCGATCCCCGATTCCCCGATTGTGCGTATGCGACTCCCGGAGCGAGGAGCAGGAGCAACACGGGGACAAGCGTTCGAGCCACCTTCGGGCACCTCCCGATCGAGCGGGGCGTGGAGGGGAGTTCGTGGTTCTCGGTGGCGCGGGTAGCAGCGTGTTCCGACGCGCCGCCGCGCTCCGGACTCTATTTACTGGGAGAGGCGCCGCGACTTCGGCCGCGCGCGGAGCCCCGACTCGGGGTGGGCCTCGATCCACAGATCGGCCTTGAGTTTGGCCTCCTCGACCATGCCGCGACTCATGGTGAACTCGCCGTCTTCGCCGATCTCGATCGCGAGCTTCTTCTGCTCGAAGCCGGCCTGGTCGTAGCGGTGACGGGCGAGCTCCCACCAAAAGTAGGCCTCCACCAGGTCGACCGGCATGCCGAGCCCGTAGCGGTGGAGGTAGCCGAGGTGGTAGCGGGCGCCGGGGTGCCCCTGCTCGGCGGCGAGCCGATACCACTTGCCCGCCACGCTCTTGTCGTCCTTCAGGAGCGGGACGGAGGAGGACGAGTCGGCTTCGGCGCCGGCGCCATCGTGGAGCCGCCCCAGCCAGTACTGGGCGCTCGCGTGTCCGCGCTCGGCCGCCCGCTCGAACAAGGTCGCCGCGCGCTGGATGTTCGCCTCGACCCCCGCCCCGTCGCGGTACGCGGCGCCGGCGTAGTACTGGGCGTCGATGTGTCCCTGCTCCGCCGCCTTCTCGTACCAGCTCGTGGCCGCGGCCGGGTCCGTCTCGACCCCGGTTCCGTAGTGGTACATGAGGGCCAGGCTGAACTGGGCGTCGACGTTGCCCTCTTCGGCGAGCTGCGCGGTTCGGTCCACCATCTGCGTCCCCGGCCCGCTGCATCCCGTGAGGAGGAGGGCGAGGACGATCGACGCGAGGAGGGGTCCCAGCGGGTTCGGCATGGCCGGATACTGGTACAAGACCCGGGGTCGAGCCAGAGGGCCCCGAGGCATTCCCCGCCGAGGCCGGTTTGCGGATCGGGATTTTCCGCGTAGCCTCACCGCCTTCCCATCGATCGATCCCGCGGCGACTCACGGCCCGGTCGAGGCAGGTCCATGACCCAGCGTTCCAAATCAGCCAACTTCGCGGCGCTCCTGGGTGTGGCGTCCCTCGTCCTGATGGTGCTGGGATCGGGACTCGCCTTCCTCCGGGTGCTGGCGCCGGTCGCGGGCTTCGGCCTCTTCGCGCTGGGCATGCTGGCTGGAATCGCGGCGTTCGGGCTGGGCTTTCTGGGCCTCACCCGTACCACACGCGGCTCGGGACGAAGCGGGCGCGGGAAGGCCGTGTACGGACTCGTACTCGGCAGCCTCGCGTTGCTCTTCATCTCCACGGCCATCGTGACCCGCGGCTTTCGGACCACCCCGGGCGAGTGCAACGACGCGGGGACCTGCGGGGCTGCGGTGCTGGACAGCATCTACCAGGTCGCCTACCGACCCGCGGATTTCCTGGAAGAGCAGTCCCACGAGTTCTCGCCGATCAACGACATCAGCACCGACCTCGACGACCCGCCCGAGTTCTTCGGGGCCCTGGTGCTGGGCGGCGACTGGTCCTTCCCCGAGGCCTCGCGGGAGCGGCAACCGGTGGCCTATCCCGACGTGGAGACGATCTACGTGGGCGGCGAACCCGAGGACAACTTCCAGATCGTGGTGGACGTGGCCAAGCGGATGGGCTGGACCATCACGATCCAGCGGCCGGACATCTTCGCCTTCGAAGCCACGGACGAGACCGGGGTGTTCCGCTTCGTCGACGACATCGCGGTGCGAATGCGGCCTTCCCCGCGCTGCCCCGTGCCCGCGGACTCGCGCTGCAAGAGCACGGCGATCGACACCCGCTCGAAGTCCCGCGACGGACGCAGCGACTTCGGAAAGAACGCCGCCCGGATCCTCGCCTTCAACGAGATGGTGCGCGCCTACACCGTCGAGGACGCGCCGGTCGTCGAAGAAGTGGACATCGACGCCCGCTAGATCGCCCCGACTCCGGCGCCGGCCCCCCGGCTCCGGGCCGCCCGCGTGTCGCGCTCGGTTGTGACCGGAGCGAGGTGTGCGACGCTCGGGACGCGCGCCGGGGACACGACAGGAGAGAGCCATGAGCACTCGGGACGACGTCCAGGCGGTCGTCGACGGCATCCTCAAAGGGCAGATCCTCGAGACCTTCGAGCGCTACTACGACGACGACGTCGTGATGAGCGAGAACGGCACCGACGAACGGCGGGGTAAGGATACGAACCGCGCCTACGAGCAACAGTTCGTCGAGAACGTCGAGTTCCACGGTGCCGAGGTCGGCGCGGTGGTGGTGGACGGCGAGCGGGCCGCGATCGAATGGTCCTTCGACTTCACCCCCAAGGGCGGCGAGCGCACGGTCCAGAACCAGGTCGCGCTCCAGACCTGGCGCGACGGCAAGATCGTCCGCGAGACCTTCTATCACGCCTAGCCGGGCCCGCTCCGGTCCTCAGTCGCCGCGCCCGAGGGTGTAGAACTCGACATTCGGCTTGAGGTCCATCAGGTGGGCCATCCGGTTCGAGAGCGCGAAGAAGGACGCGATCGCGCCGATGTCCCAGACGTCCTCGCGGTCGAGACCGTGGGCTTCGAGGGCCCCGTAGTCGGTCTCGTCGATCTCGTCGGCGCGGGTCGCCACTTTGAGGGCGAAGTCGAGGATGGCGCGGCCGCGGGGTTCGAGGTCGGCGCTCCGGTAGTTCACCGCCACCTGGTCGGCGATCAGCGGGTCCTTGGCACGGATGCGCAGGATCGCACCGTGAGCGACCACACAGTAGGGACAGTGGTTGGCCGCACTGGTCGCGACCACGATCATCTCCTTCTCGGCCTTGCTGAGGTTGCCCTTCCGCTCGAGGATCGCGTCGTGGTAGGCGAAGAAGGCGCGGAACTCGTCGGGCCGGTGGGCGAGCCCGAGAAAGATGTTGGGGATGAAGCCGGAGCGCTCTTGCACGGCTTCGATCGCCGCGCGGATGTCGTCGGGGAGCTCGGCGAGATCGGGAATCGGAAAGCGGGAGATATCGGGCACGGGTCCTCCGAGAACGTGGCGGGGCGATGGTACGCGATCACCCGGGCGATGGTCCGCGAAGCGCGCGATGAACCGCGACCGCTCAGGCCGGTCGGGCGTGTGGATCGGCGAGCCCCGGCATGTCGAGAAAGCCCGGGAGCTCGCGGACGCGATCGATCCAGCGACGCACCGCCGGGTAGGGCTCGAGGGAGACGTCCCCCATCGGCGCGAGGGCGACGTAGGGGAAGCAGGCCACGTCGGCGATGGTGGGGTGCGCCGCCGCCAGCCAGTCGCGCTCGCCGAGCGTGGTCTCGAGGATCTCGAGCGAACGCGCACCGCGCAGCTGGCCCTCCCGAGGATCGACGGCGAAGTCGTGGGGGAGGCCGTTGCCACCGATCCCGAAGGCCACGACCGCCCGCGCGGTGAAGACTCCGTACTGGATCCAGCTCGCCGCGAAGGCCAGCCACTCCATCACGGCGCCCTCGCCGGCCGGATCGGCGGGGAGCCAGCGGCGGTCCGGGTCGTGGCGTCGCGCCAGGTAGACCAGGATCGCCATCGAGTCGCGCAGCACGACCTCGCCGTCGACCAGGACCGGCACCTCGCCCCGCGGATTCACCGCGCGGAAGGCGTCGCCCATCTGCTCGCCCGCGAGCAGATCGACGTTCACCGACTCGTAGGGGACCTGGAGACAGGAGAGCAACAACCGCACCTTGTGGCTGTTGCCCGATTCGGGGTGCTCGTAGAGCCGGATCACGGCGACGCCGGGCGCGCCGCCCTACTTGGGTTCGACGGTGAAGAGCTCGACCTCGAAGGAGAGCGCCGCGCCGCCGGGAATCGCCGGCGGCGCGCCGCGGTCGCCGTAGGCGATCGCCGCGGGACACACGAGCCGGGCCTTGCCGCCGACCTTCATCCGTTGCAACCCCTCGGTCCAGCACTTGATGACCCGGTCGAGCGGGAAGCGCACCTTCTTGTCGTCGTCGACCGAGCTGTCGAAGACCGTGCCGTCCCGCAGGGTGCCGTGGTAGTGCACTTCGACCGTGTCCTCGGGGCCGGGCGACGCGCCGGTCCCCGCCACGATCTCGCGGAAGACGAGCCCGGAATCGGTGGTGATCGCGCCCTCCTCGGCGGCCGCGGCCGCGACGAACTTCGCGGATTCGGCGGCCTCGCGCTGGGCCAGCACCTGGTTGCGACTCTCGGTGAGCGCGTTGATCTGGGGCCGGTAGTCGTTGGCGTCGACGGCGAGCTCCTTGCCGAGGGCCGCGTCCTGGATCCCGCGAACGACCTGGGCGAGCTCCTCCTCGGTCACCGCGAGGGGCTTCAGCTGGCGCGCCATGAGCGTGCCGATCGCGTACAGCGTGTTGTCCTTCTCGGCGCCGGTGGGGACCTGGGCGCGGGTCTCTCCAGCCGTCGCGAGCAGGAACGCGGCGACGAGCGCCGCGAGGAATCGATCGAAGTGGTGCACAGCCGTCCTTTCGGTGAGGCGGGTTCGGAAGCGGCCGGAGCATGACCCGGGGCGCGGGGGTGGGCAAGCTAGTCGGGGGCGCCCCCGCCGAGCGCCGTCTCGAGGTTGGCGGCAAATTCGGCCAGAAGGCGACGGGTGAGCTCCTGAATCAGCCCCACTCGCCCGAACTGCGCGGCCCGGCCGGCGAGGGTGAAATCGGCGTCGACCTCGACCCGCGTGCCCCGCGCCGTTTCGGCCAGGCGGTAGTCGACCGCCATCCGCCCGCGGCTCCCGCCCTTCTTGTCGACCCCTTGGCCGGCGATGTGTCCGCTGCGCTGGTCGGCGCCGGGGGTCACCGTGGCGTCGCCGCTGAAGCGCGATTGGATCGCGCCGAGCTTCACCGTCAGGTCGCCGCCGTAGCGGCCGTCGCCCAGGGTTTCGCCGAGGGTGGCGCCGGGGAGACACCCCACCACGGTGGGGATGTCCTGCAACAGCGCCCACACCTGATCGGCGGGGCGCGCCACCTCGAAGTGCTCGGAGACCTTCAACGCCGGGGCGCGCCCGCCGCGCGGATCCAGCCGCGCACCCGCTCGGGGGTCATCGGCACCTCGTTCACCTCGACGCCGAAGGGCGCGAGGGCGTCCTCCACGGCGCTCGCCAGGGCCGGCGGCGCGACCATCCGGCCGCCCTCTCCCGCGCCCTTCACCCCGTACTCGGTGAAGGGGGAGGGGGTCTCGTGGTGATAGAGCTCGATGTCGGGCACCTCGTGGATCGACGGCAGGAGATACTCGCCGTAGGTCGAGCTCAACAGCTGGGCGTCGTCGTCGTAGCGCATCTCCTCGAGAAAGGCGGCGCCGATCCCCTGGGCGATTCCCCCGATGATCTGGCCCTCGAGGCTCGGCGGGTGCATCACCGTCCCCGAGTCGTGGACGGCGATATAGCGCAGGATCTCCACCATCCCGGTCTCGGCGTCGACCTCGACGATCGGGATGTGACACGCGTGGGACACGATCGGGTAGAAGACCCCGAGGTCGCTGCGGTCGTCGGCGGGACGTGTCGCGTAGGGGTGCTCGTAGCGATAGGTCGCCGAGAGGCCGCCCTCCTCGCCGTCGGGAAGGTCGAGGTGGAAGAGGTGTGCCTTCATCGCCACCTCCGCCAGCGAGAGCTCTGCGGGGGCGCCGTCGGTCCGACGCACGACGCCCTCTGCGACCTCGAGCCCCTCGGCGTCGGTCTCGAGCAGATGCGCGGCGATGCGCAGGATCTTCTCTTTCACCCGGCGACATGCTCCCGCCGTCGCGCCGCTGATCATCACGGTGAGCCGGCTGCCACCGGGCCCCGCCGACACGAAACCCGACCGCGAGTCGGCGTGCTCTACGGAGACGCTCTCCGGATCGACCCCGAACTCCTGCGCCACCACCATCGCCACCACGGTGTCGGGGCTGTTGCCCCAGAGCGGCGCGCCCACCGTGACCCGAAAGCCTCCGGTGGCGTCGACGTCGAGACGCACCGTCTCGGGGGTGGAGGTCAGCGGGAAGCCCGGCTTGTCGTAGAGGAACCACCACTCGGTGGCGCTGTAGGTCGTGCGCTCCTGACAGCTCGTGATGCCGATGCCGAGGTAGCGCCCCTGTTCGCGCAGACGGGCCTGCTCGGCGCGCCAGTGCGGGAGGTCGGCTTTGGCGAGGGCCAGGTCGAGCACGGTCTCGTAGTCGCCGCTGTCGTAGACGTTGCCGGTGGGGATGCGGTAGGGGAACTCGTCGGGGGCGATGAAGTTGCGGCGGCGGATCTCGGCGGGGTCGAGGTCGAGCTCGCGGGCGGCTTTGTCCACCAGCCGCTCGAGGACGAAGTTTCCGGGGTCGGAGCCCGCGCCGCGGAAGAAGCCCTGCTGATCCTTGTTGGTCAGCACCGCGCACAGGTCGTACTCGAGGCTGCGGATCCGGTAGGGCCCCACGGGCTGGGAGAGCGCGTTGCCGTGCTGGCCGTGGGCGAAGCGGAAGTAGGCGCCGTAGTCGTCGACCACCGCCAGCCGCAGCCCGAGGAGCTCGCCGTCGCGGCGCAACGCGAGCTCGGCGTCGTACTCGCGGTCGGGGCCGAGGTTGTCGTTGGCGGCCAGATTGTCGGCGCGATCCTCCACGTACTTCACGGCGCGTCCGGTCGCTTTGGCGAGGGCGCCGGCGATCAGGATCACCTTGCTCAGCAGGTGCTTGCTGCCAAAGCTTCCGCCGGCGAGACAGGGCACCAGGGTGAGCTTGTGGGTCGGCACATCCAGCATCTGAGCGAAGACCCAGGGGATGTAGTTGTACATGTTGGTGTTCGACCAGACGGTCATCTCGCCGCGGGCCGGCTCGTAGCGGGCGACGGCGCCACAGGTCTCGAGGGGCTGCGCACTCATCCGGTGCCAGCGGTAGCGGCCGCGCACCACGTGGTCGGCCGCCTCGAAGTCGCCGGCCAGGTCGCCGAACACGAACCGCTCGCGGAAGGCGACGTTGTCGGAGAGCCCTTCGTGGAGCCGCTCCGCCCCCGACGCCATCGCCGCCGCCGCGTCGGCGTGGGCCTCCAGGGGCTCGAAGTCGACGTCGATCGCCTCGCAGGCGTCTTCGGCCTGGGCGCGGGTCTCGGCGGCGACGACGGCGACCGCCTCCCCGGCGAAACGCACCCGGTCGACGGCGATCGCGTCCTGCTCGATCGGCTCGTTGCAGAAGGCCGCGGCGGCGCCCACGTAGCGTCGCGCGTCGGCGCCGGAGAGCACCGCCACCACGCCCGGCATCTCGCTCGCCGCGCCCGTGTCGACGGAGCGGATCACGGCGTGGGCGAAGGGGCTGCGCAGCACGGCGGCGTGGAGCATCCCGGGGAGCTTCACGTCGTCGACGAAGGTCCCGGTGCCCGTGAGCGGCGCCGTGTCTTCGCGGCGTCGGATGGCGCGACCGACCCACGGGCCCCGCTGCTCGGGGCGCACCGCGCTCACGCCCCGGCCCCCGGCGCGGTGCGCAGCGCCTCGGCGGCGGCCTTCACCGAGCGGATGATGTCGCGATAGCCCGTACAGCGGCAGACGTTGCCGGCGAGGGCCTCCCGGATCGCGGCGTCGTCGGGCGCGGGCGTCTCGCGCAGCAGCTCGAGGGTCGAGATCAACATGCCGGGCGTGCAGAAGCCGCACTGCTGGCCGTGGTGGTCGGCAAAGGCCTGCTGGATCGGTCCCAGACCCCCGGCGGCGTCGGCGAGGCCTTCGACCGTGGTGACCTCCGCGCCGTCGGCCTGGTAGGCGAACATCAGACACGAGCGCACGCTGCGGCCGTCGACCAACACCGTACAGGCGCCGCACACCCCGTGCTCGCAGCCGAGGTGGGTGCCGGTCAACGCGAGCTCCTCGCGCAGGGCGTCGGCCAGGGTGGTGTGCGCGGGCACGCGGATCTCGTGGCGCATCCCGTTCACCGAGAGCGACACGTCGACGGCCTCAGCCACGGACACCTCCCTTTCTTGACAAGGACATCCATCCTCCTGCCGGCGCGTTAGACACGGACATCTTCTTCTCCCGCGGCGGCCGCGAGGGCACGGCGCGTGAGCACCACGGCGAGCTCTCGCCGGTAGTCCGCCGAGCCGTGGACGTCGTCGAGGGGCTCCACCTCGGACGCCACCTCGTGGGCCGCTTCGCGCAGCGCCGCCGCGTCGAGGGGGGCTCCGCGCAGCGCCGTCTCGACCCGCTCGGCGCGCACCGGGCGCGCCCCCGCTCCGCAGAGCGCGACGCGCGCTTCGAGACAGGGCCCACCGGGCTCCCGGCGGACCACCGCCGCGACGCCGCAGAGCGGGAAATCGTGCTTGCGCCGGGCGACCTCGACGAAGGCGCATCCCGCCTCCGCGGGCGCCGCCGGAACGCGCACCTCGACCAGACACTCGCTCGGCGCGAGCGCCGTCTCGAAGTAGTCGACGAAGAAGTCGCGGGCCGCGATCACGCGTTCGCCCCCCGGTCCCCGCGCCACGAACTCCGCGTCGAGGGCGAGAAGCGCCGCCGGGAGCTCGGCGGCCGGATCGGCGTGGGCGGCGCTGCCGCCGAGGGTGCCGCGGTTGCGGGTGGTCGGATAGCCGACGTGGCGCGTGGCGTGGACCAGCAGCGGCGCGGCCTCGCGAACGGCGGGTGCGCGCAGCAGGTCGGCCTGGCGCAGCATCGCGCCCAGACAGAGGGCGCCGTTGTCGCGGCGTACGGTGTCGAGCTCGGGCACGCGGTTCAGGTCGAGGAGCAGCGCCGTCCGCGCGAGCCGCAGGTTCATCATCGGCACCAGGCTCTGGTGCCGGAG
>JANQRO010000198.1 GCA_028284525.1 Myxococcota bacterium
ACCGTCCCATCAGAATCGAGATCGCCCGTCGCGAGGCAGTTGAGACGCCCGGATGCGGGGAGGCCTTGTGAGGCGATCCGAAAGTGCCCCGCCGGAGCCGACCGTGTGGGTCAACGACGGCGCGGGGCACTTTCGGATCGCCTCACAAGGCCTCCCCGCATCCGGGCGTCTCAACTGCCTCGCGACGGGCGATCTCGATTCTGATGGGACGGTCGATCTCGCCCTGTCGAGCGACTACGACGTCGGGTACTCCCAGTTGATGCTCTACCGCAACGACGGTGCGCTCCGGTGGTCGCGGCTCGAGACCACGGGTCTCCCGGACCCCTACGAACGCGGCGTGGCGTCAGACACCATCCGCGGCGTCGAGCTCGTGGACTTCAACGGGGACGGCCACCTCGACCTTGCGGCGGTGAACCATCCGAAAGCGGGCGTCGGGATCTGGATGGGCGACGGCGCGGGGGGATGGCACGCATGTGGAGAGACCGGTCTCCCGCAGGAGCAGGCGCAGATCTTCGGCTACGGGGTGACCGCGGCGGACGTCAATCAGGATGGGAAGCCCGATCTGGCGGTGGCCTTCGGGCTCGCTCCCAACGGGTCGCTCCAGGTCTGGATCCAGGAATAGGGGCGCAACCAAGCCGCGCCCAGGGCGCCGCGGCGTTCAGCTCGCGTCCGGAACCGCGACGCAGGCTCTCGTGCCGGCGTCGCGGCTGCTCTCGATCGTGAGGGTCCCGCCCAGGTACTGGATCCGCTCGCGGACGCTGCGCAGCCCGTAGCCCTCGTTCTCGGGCAGGGCCTCGAAGCCAGTTCCGCGGTCGGCGACCACCACTTCGAGAAGGCCGTCGCGGCGCGAGATCGTGACAAGCGCCTCGTTGGTCTTCGCGTGCTTTGCGACATTCACGAGCAGCTCGCGCAGGGAGCGGAAGAGCACCACCCGCGTCGGCTCGGCGACCGTCGCGACGTCGCCCTGCGTCTCGATCTTGACGTGGAGGCCGTAGCGACGCTGCAGGTCTGCCGTCAACCACCGCGCGGCCGGGACCAACCCCTCGCTCTTCAGCACGGGCGGGTGGAGCTGGAAGGTGAGCGAGCTCGTGCGCTGGACGGCCTGGCGGACGAGCTGTTCGATCTCTCGAACCTCCGCGGACACCGCGCCCTCGCTCAGGTCGCGCACCTTGCCGAGACGCATCGCCACCAGGGCGAGTAGCTGGCTCAGGTCGTCGTGCAGGTCCTGGGAGAGCTTCGATCGCTCCCGTTCTTCGGCGAGGATCACCGCGCCGCGAAGATCGGATTCGAAGAGCTCGCGTTGCGGGTCGTTGCGAAATTGCCAACGCACCCCGCGCTCCGATTCGGCGCTCCCGGTGGCGCCCGCGCTCGACACACTCGCGCTCACCGTCGCGCGCCCTCCCGTCGCAGGGCACAGCAAGAGCGTCCAGTCGGTCACACGGTCGCGGTCGCCCCGACGCATTTCGGCGAGACGCTCGGAGAACGCGGGGCGGTCGGCGGCGTCGACGAATTCGCCCAGCTCGGCCCCGACGAGCCGCGCGGCGGGGCGCTCGAGGAGTGCAGCGGCTGCGTCGTTGGCGGCCTCGATGCGACCGTTCAGGTCGGTGGCCAGGTAGGCGTCGGGGGCGAGGTTGAAGAGGTCGCGGTAGCGCCGCAGAAGCGTGGAGTGGGGGGAATTCCGGGTAGGAAGCGTCGAGCTAGGGACCGAGGCGTGTTGGGGCATTTCAACCTCAAGAATGGGTATTACTTTGCCACGCAGACCGGAATTTCGCCGTTGTAATCCCTCAAAATTTCGTGCAGTCCTGGGAATTCACCCCGTCCGAGACCAGGCATTTTCCCCGCGGGAATCAGTATTGCGAACGATAGTGGGGGGTATTGCCCTCTATTTGCGGCCAGGAGACACAACGGTTGCCCGTTGGGAGGCATTCGGAATAGAATGGGGCTCCCCGCTTTCGGGGACCCCCGCGCGTCCTGTGGCGCCCGGACACCGCACCATGGGCGCACAGATCCTCCTCGTCGACGACCATCAAGTCCTACGCGACAGCCTCTCCGCGATGCTGGACGACGAGCCCGATGTGGAGGTCGTGGGCCAGGCGAGCGACGGACGTGCGGCGTTGCGTCTGGTGCGAGAGCTCAAACCCGACGTCGTCGTGATGGACATCGGGATGCGCGAGCTCAACGGAGTGGATGCCACCCGACAGATCGTCGCCGAGAACACCGGCACCCGGGTGCTGGCGCTCTCGACCTACGCGGACAAAGACCACGTCCTCGACATGCTCGACGCCGGGGCGGTGGGCTACGTCGTCAAAGCCTCTGCCTACGACGAGCTGCGCCGCGCGCTCCGCGCGGCGGTGAAGGGACAGACCTATCTGAGCCCGGAGGTCGCGGGCGCCATCGTCGAGGCCCACCTGAGCTCTCGGCCGCGGAGCCGCGAAGACAAGACCGTGCTCTCGCCGCGCGAGCGCGAGGTGCTGCAGCTGATCGCCGAGGGATTCACCTCCTCGGAGATCGCCGACCGTCTCTTCCTCTCGCCGGCGACGGTGGACACCCATCGGCGCAACATCGCCCGCAAGCTCAACCGCCACACGGTGGCGGGACTCACCAAGTACGCGATCCAGGTCGGGATCACACAGGTCGACTGAGGACCCGCCTCGGTCCTCGGAGTGAGGCCACGCCTCGTCCTCGGAGTGAGGCCGCGCCTAGTCCTCGAAGCGGACCTCCTCGGACACAGCCGAGGCGCTGGACGGCGACTCGAGGCGCGGAGGCCGTCGGACTGGCCCACGCAGCTCGAGCTCGCGTTCGCCACTCGAGAGCACGAGCTCCTGGGCCATCGTTTCGCCCGTCTGGAAATGCGCGACCAGTCGATGGGTGCCGGGCCGCAACCCGGTGATCTGGATGGGCGTCGGCCCGAACGCGTGTCCGTCGATCTCGACGAAGGCCCGGGGCTCGGCGCGGACCACGACCGAAGCCTGGAGATCGGCCGGGAGCTCTGGTGCGAAGAGACGGCGACGCGTGGCCGTCGCGGCGGGCGCCGGCGCTGCCGGTGGTGCGGGCGCAGCAACGACCGCCGAGGGTGGTGCGGGCGCAGCAACGACCGCCGAGGGTGGTGCGGGCGCCGAGGACAACGGCGCGGGAGTCGACACGGGCTCGGACACCGGCGTCACGCGCGGGGCGGCCGCCACCACCGGCGGCGGAGCCGGCTCGGCAGGAACAGGTGTCGATCGACGCACCGACCCGGAACCGGTCCGAGGCGGCGAAGGCGTGGATCCCGCAAGGCGCTGCGGGGGCGGTGCCTGGGCGGG
>JANQRO010000203.1 GCA_028284525.1 Myxococcota bacterium
CGAGGTCGCCCCCGGACTCGAAGTCGCGACGGTGTACGGGGAACGGCCCCTGCCGCTGGGCCGCCCCTTCGCCCAGCGCGACTGGAAGTAGAGACGGCTGCGGCCCAGCGGCAGGGGCCGTTCCCCGTACACCGTCGCGACTTCGAGTCCGGGGGCGACCTCGCGCACCCGGCGGGCCATCATCCCCTCCGAGGCGAGGGACGACACCAGCACCGCGTCGAGGCTGCCGTCGGAGAAGGCCTCCGGGCTGCGCACGGGGAGCCCCGCGACCTGGGTGGTCCACTTGCTGGCGTCGTCGTCGACCAGACAGGTGAGACGCGCCGACCCGGCCTCGCAGAGGTCGAGGAGGCCCAGGGTGTGAAAGCCGCCGCCGTAGAGCGCCGCGCGCAGACCGCGGTGGTGCCAGGCGCGCAGCCGCTCCTCCACCCGGTACCCCAGTGCCTCGAGTCGACGGTGGTGGCTGCGCAGACAGCAGAGCGCCTCGCTCACGTGGCTCGCCCCCACCTGCGGGACGTCCCCGCCCTCGCCGTGCGACTTGCGCGCGACGGCCCGGAGGTTCGACGGATGCATCAGTCCCATCGGGTGGTGCGCGAGGTGGAGAAGCTCGAAGCCCGCGCACGCGAGCAACGCCCGCAGCACCGCCGGGGTGAAGGCGTAGAGGTGCTGTCCGGTCGCGATGTAGAAGTGTTCGATCGCCGTCACCGGGAGCCGGGTGGCGTCCGGCACGTCGAGAATCAACAGCCCTTTCTCGGCGAGCGCCGACCACACCCCGCGCAGCGACGCGAGGGGATCGGGAAGGTGCTCGAGAACATGGAACGAACACGCGAGGTCGTAGCCCGCGCCGCGTTCGAGGTCTGCCACCTCGCCCTGCTCCACCTCGCGCCCGAGTTCCCGGGCCAGCGCCACCTGGGGCCCCGAGGGCTCGAGGCCCCGGATCCGCGCGCCGCGCTCGGCGAGGGCAGCGACGAAGTGGCCGTAACCGCTCCCGAACTCGATCACCCGGGCTGGCCCGCTCACCCAGCGGGTGACGAAGTTGGCCCGGTCCCGGGCCGCCACCGCGAAGGGGCTCGTGGGATCGCGGAGGGTGTCCACCGGGTAGGCCTGCTCGTACTCCCGGTAGAGCGTCTCCGTCTCGGTGGCGCTGGGCCGCGGGGAGAGATAGGCAAGGCCGCAGCGGCGGCACACGCGGTGGGCGATCCGGCCGCTTCGGTGGTGAAACACCACCTCGGCGTCGTCGCTGCCGCACAGGTTACAGACGCAGAGCTCCGGCACGTCACTCCCCCTCGCCGCCAGGGGTGTGCAACGCCGGTGCCGACGGCACCTTGACGCCGGTGGCTGCACACACCTCGCCGGTGTGCACCCTGAACGGCGCGACGCCGCCGCCGCTTCAGTCTGAAACACGGGGAGCGGGCCCGGGGCCCGCGACTCAGGCCTTCGTGTCGTCCTCGGACGCGCCCGCGGCGTCCTCGCCGGCGGGGGTCACCTCCGCCGGGGTTTCCTCGGCGGCAGGGGTCTCGGCCTGGGTGTCCTCGGGCGCCTCGCTCTCGGGCACCGCGGCGGTCTCGTCCGCTTCCTCGGCGGCCGGCGCCTCGGTCTCGGCCTCGGCAGCGACCCGGGCCTCCTCCTGGGCCGCGGCGGCGTCGGCGGTCCCCGCCTCCATCTCCATCTGGTCGGGAGCCACGAGCGCCGAGAGGTCGCGCACCTTCGAGCGCAGCCGCGCCTTCTTGCCGCGCAGGGCGCGGAGGAAGTAGAGACGCGAGCGACGCACGTGACCGCGGCTCTTGATCTCGACCTTCTCGACGATCGGAGCCTGCACCGGGAAGATGCGCTCCACCCCGACGCCGTAGGAGATCTTGCGCACCGTAAAGGTCTCGGAGGTCCCCCCGCCGCGCCGTCGGATACACACGCCTTCGAAGACCTGGGTCCGCTCCTTCTCCCCCTCGCGCACCTTCACGTGCACGCGGAGGGTATCCCCGGGGCGAAAGGGCGGCAGATCGCGACGGCGCTCGGCGAGCTCGATGGCGTCTAGGCGGTTCATGGCTTCGTGTCTCCAGTGCGGCCCTTCAGCAGATCGGGGCGCCGTTGTTCGGTCCGGGCGAAGGCCTGCTCGTGGCGCCAGCGCTCGATCTCGGCGTGGTGACCCGAGCGCAGCACCTCGGGCACCTCGAGATCGCGAAAGCGAGCCGGGCGAGTGTACTGGGGTCCTTCCAGGAGCCCACCCCGAAACGACCGGGTGGGCTGAAACGACTCCGTGACCGGGGATTCCGGGTTCCCCACCACCCCGGGCAGGAGCCGCGTCACCGCCTCGACGACCACCAGGGCGGCGCTCTCGCCGCCGGCGAGGACGTAGTCTCCGATCGAGATCTCTTCGTCCACCGCCAGGTCGATCACCCGCTGGTCGACCCCTTCGTAGCGCCCGCACACCAGCACGAGGTGGGGCTGGGCTGCGAGGGTCTCGGCTTTTCGCTGATCGAAACGGGCACCCTGGGGATCCATCAGCAGCACCCGCGCGCGTCGGCCCTCTCCTTTCTCTCCTGCGAGCGCCTCGATCGCCGCGACCAAGGGCTCGGGTTTCATCACCATGCCGGGACCGCCGCCGTAGGGCTCGTCGTCCACCGTCCGGTGGCGGTCCGTCGTGTACTCCCGCAGATCGTGGGCCTCGAGCTCGACCCGGCCTCGCCGACAGGCCTCCCCGAGCAGCGAGGTCTCGCGGAAGGGCGCAAAGAGCTCGGGGAAGATCGTGACGATGTCGATCCGCACTATCCGCCCACCCCGGGCTCGTCGTCCCCGCCGACCACTGCCTCCGCCTCGGGCACCGCGATCACGATGCGACCCGCCTCCGGGTCCACCTCCTTGAGCAGCGCGGCGGCGGCGGCAAAGAGCCGCTCGGTCCCGCCGTCTCCGGCGACGACCAGGACGTCGTGGGCCCCGGTCTCGAGGAGACTGGTGACCCGGCCCAGCGTGGCTCCCGCCTCGTCGAACACCGCGCAGCCCACCAGCTGGTACCAGTAGAACTCGCCGGGGGGCAGCGGGTCGAGCCGTTCCGGGTCGACGAGCACCAGGAGGCCGGCCAGGGACTCGGCCGCCTCCGGGCTCTCGACCCCGTCGAGCCGCAGCCGGGCCTCGCCCCCCCGCCCCGGCGCCGCTTCGCGCACCGCGTAGCTTCGGGCGTAGCCGTCGGCGGCATCGGCTCCGAGCTCGACCTGCCCGGCGCCAGCGAGGTGGTGGACGTCGTCACCGTGCAGGCGGACGCGCAGGGCCCCGCGGCGTCCGTGCGGCCCGAGCACCTCGCCCAACACCACGCGGGAGGCGGGGGACATCGCCGTCTAGTCGACGATCTCCAAGCGCCGCTCCGAGCCGCCGCGGGAGGTCGTCAGCACCAGACGCATCGCCTTCGCGACTCGACCCTGGCGGCCGATCACGCGACCCCGATCCTCTTGTGCCGTCTCGAGTTCGAGTACGTCGCCCTCCCCGTTCTGGACCCGCACCGCTTCGGGTTGGGTCACGATCGCTTTCGCGATGAATTCCACCAGTTCGATGTCGGGGTCGACGTCCGACATCAGGATGCGTCCGCGCTCTCGGCCGCCGGCGCCGCGGGCGCTGCCGCCGCGGCGCTCCGGGCGCGCTTCACCAGGGCCGCCGCGGTGGGACTCAGCTGGGCGCCCTTGGCGACCCAGTCGTCGACCCGGGCGATCTCCACCTGCAGCGCCTTGCCCGGCGTCACCGGATCGTAGGTGCCGAGGAACTCGAGAGGCCGTCCGTCGCGACGCGTTCGCGAATCCATCGCCACGAGGCGGTAGAAGGGACGTTTCTTGGCCCCGAGCCGGGTGAGTCGAATCTTGACCACGTGGACCTCGTGTGGCGGCGTCGCGCGTGAGGGGTGCTTCGGGCCGCGGGCGCGCGGCCGGGCGCGCTGCGGAAGGCGCGGGAAGGTAGGAGAGTTCCCCGCGGGTCGCAAGCTCGTTGCGGGCGGTCCGCAGCGCTCAGCGCACCCGGAACCAGAGCTGGCGTGGGGCGGCCCGACCGTGGGCGCGCCGCAACGATTCGAGGATCACCCCGCTGCGCAGGGTGAGCTCCTGACACCAGAGACTCGAATCGGTGTCCACCTCGAGGACGCCGTCGCGCAGCGCCGCAGGCTCGCAGTGCTGCGCCGTGGCCGCCCCCACCGTGTCGGGCCAGCCCCGCAGGATCGCCCGCAGCACCGAGTCCCCCCGGACGGCGAGGTCGCCGAGGACGTCGTCGACCAGGTCGCCCACCACCCGTGGTTCGCGTCGCCCCCGCGCCCGCGGCCGGCCGCGGGGAGTCGGGGGCCGGGTCGGCTCCATCTCAGTCCTCCGCCAGGAGCCTGAATAGCAGGCCGGAGGGCAGCTTGGGATAGAAGAAGGTGGACTTCTGGGGCAGGACCTCGCCGGCCGCCGTGACCTCGAAGACCTCGGCGGCGCGGAGCGGGTTCAGGTAGAGCGCAACGCTCCCTTCCCCCGCGCGCACCATCCGCGCCGCCTCGGCTGCGCTCTTGGGGAACGCGACCGCGCCGTCGCGGATCGCCGTCGCGTCGATCCCGAGCGCGGCAGCGAGGATCTCCTCGTGGATCACGCGAATCGAGAGGGCGTCGCCCGCCGAGCGCGGGCGCTGGAAGAGCCACGCCTCGCCCGCGGCGTCCTCGGCGGCGAAGGCGTGACGGTCGGCGAGGGGCGTGAGATGGTGCGCCAGCCAGTCGGCCACCGGGGTCTCGCCGGGGGGCTCGCAGCGGGTGGCGCGCCAGCCGGAGAGGCCGGCGACGCGCTCGGTCCAGTCGGCCGGGGGCGCGGCGCGGATCACCCGATGAATCGGCAGCAGCGAGGTGCCGCGGCTGTACGCGTTGGCGAAATAGCCGAGGAGATAGCGCGCCCCCGCCAGGTCGGAGCGCTCGGCGCGAAAGCCCAGCGCCGTCTCGTAGCGGTGGTGCCCGTCGG
>JANQRO010000235.1 GCA_028284525.1 Myxococcota bacterium
TTCGGCAGCACGATCCGCGCCGCGCCGCGGCCTACGCGCGCCATCTCTTCCAGCAGGTAGCGGTTCACGCCGTTGCCGATCCCGAAGGAGAAGAATCGGGCGTCACCCCGGCGCGCGTCGATGAGGCGCGTCACCTCGAGGTCGTTTCCGATGTAGCCATCCGTCAGGAACACCACGAGACGAAGCGCATGCTCGGGGACCGGCGGCGCGAGCGCCGTGCGGATGCCCTCGGTCATCACCGTGCCGCCCGTGCCGTAGAGGCCGTCGATGTACTCGAGGGCGCGGCGGATGTTCTCCGGCGACGCGACGAGCGGCCGCTCGCTCCATTCGTTCGCACTCTCGCTGAATCGGATGACGCGGAAGTGGTCGCCCGGCCGCAGGGTCGGCAGCGCGCGGCGCATGAAGCGCTTCGACGCCTCCATGGGAACGCCGGACATGCTGCCCGAGCAGTCGAGCACGAAGACGAGCTCGCGCGCGGTCACGCGGTCGGCCTCGGCGTCGGTGGGCGGCTCGAGGAGCAGGCTCACGAAGCCCTGACCGTCCTCTGCGAAGGTGGTGGCACCGGCTGCGACGTCTTCGCCCGCCAGACGGTACTCGAGGATGAAGTCCTTGTTGTCGATGGTGGGGCCCTCGGCGAGCGTGACGGTGTGGAGCGTCTCGCTGCCGCGGGCGACGGCGACGTGGTGGGTCGGGCTGCCGACGCGGCGGATGGGGAGGCCGGCGTCGAGCGTGACGCGAAGCTGCACGCGCTTCGGGTCGATCTCGTCGGGAGCTGCGACGGGCGGAGACGACGGCAAGGTCCAGCGGCCGATGGGGAGGGCCTCCGGCTCGCCGGGCTTCGCCGTCGGAGCCCCGCCCGTCGCAGCTCCTTCAGGTACGTAGCGGGGGCCGACCACCATGGGGAAGACGAACGCATACTCGCCCTGGAGCCCGCGCTTGCCCTTCTCGACCACGTGCGCGTATTCGAGGTCGACCCGCACCGGCTGTCCGGGCATCAGGTTCGCCACCTCCTGGGTGAAGACGTCGGGCCGGTGCTGCTCGAGAAGCGCCGCCTGCTGCCCGCGCTCCTTGGCGTTCTCGAAGACCGCCCGAGCTTCTTCCTTGCGGCGGATCTCCGCCTCGATGACCCGCTCGCCGCTGGTGATGCGCATGGCGTAGACGGCGGCGTTCGAAGGAAGCGGGAAGACGTACCGGGCGTGCAGTGGCTCGTCGTGTGGGTTCGCGAAGAGCTGCGTGAGCTTGACGGTCGCGAGGTCTCCCTGGATGCGAGCGTCCATCGCGGTCTTCAGCAGCGGCAGCGGCGCCGGCTCGCCGTCGATCTCGCCCTCGAAGCGGGCGCGGTCGGCGTGCGCCAGACCCGCGAGAGTGATCGTGACGACGAGGCCCAGGAAGAGGAGGATCTCTCGAAGGAAGCGCATGGCGGTTTCTCCTGTCGTTACAAGGGGGTCGGGGAGGGGAGGTCGAGAGCCGCGAAGAGCTCTGCGTCGAAGGCCTGGCAGCGCGCGGGGTCTGCTTCACACAGCGACCACGGCGTGATGCGCTCGACCAGCGACCAGGCGTGCGGCTCGCTCAGCCAGCGCCACAGCACCTCGGAGACGCTGGCCGCCGGCGCACCGGTGTCGTCCACGTACGACGCCTCGACGCGGTACGCCTCGCCGTCGGGCGCGATGCTGCGGTAGACGACGGTGGGGACCGCGCCGTGCCGGACGCCCAGACGCGTGACCGCGTGGCCCGCACCGATGAGGCAGCGATCCGGGCCGTGAAGGTGTCGGAGCGGAGCCGCAGTCCGCACGAGCAGCGCTGTGTGCGGCCCGTAGGCGCGCTTCGTCACCGAGCCGCCGTAGCGTTCGAAGTACAGGCGCTCGAGATCGGAGGTGGCGAGCGCGTCGCCGGGGCGCGCACCGAGGAAGGACGGGAGGGCGCGGCCCCCAACCGGAGCCGAGACGTCGAGCGGCGTCGCGGAAGAGAGGAGGACGCTGCACGTGGCGGCGAGAAGAAGGACGGCGAGAGCCGGCTCGGGAATCGCCGTGAGCCCGCGAGCGCGGCGTCGCGGGTCCACGCCGAAGGGTCGCAGCCAGCGCGCGGTGCGGGGCGTCGCGTGGGAGGCGACGGCGAAAACGGGAAGCGCGCCGAGCGCGAGCACGACACACCCGATCGCGGAGTGCCAGGGCTCCTGCTGCAACGGCCAGTCGTTGCGAGCACCGACATAGAGAAGGACGACGCGCAGAACGTTCGCGAACAGCGCGCCGAGGACGACGACCGAACCGCCCGCGAGCGCGAGCCGGGCCGAGACCCGGCGTCGGCACCAGAAGCCGAGCGCCAGGGCAGAGAAGAGCATCAAGCCGCGAGCCCCGCTGCAGGGCAGGTCGACGGCGAGCGCCACTTCCGGGTGGACCAGCAGCACCCCCTCGCGCACCACGGCCGCGTCGAAGGGGAGGATCGCGAGCTCCGCGACCGATGCGGCCGCCAGCTGGAGCGGGTGACCGAGCAGGCGTTGGAGAAGGTGCTCGACGGGGAGCGCCAGCAGCGAGAGCGCCGCAAGCGCGGATGGCCGCACCGCGAATGGACGCCGGTCCACCCCGAGCGCGATCCCGACGGCCGCAACATCCACCACGAGTGCGAGCGCCCCGATGGTGTTCACCGCCAGCAGATGCCCGGCCACGCGAGCGGCCGCCGTGCCCAGCAGCAGCCGCCAGGCAAGAGCGCCGGCGCGAGGATCCGGCTGGGCCCGACCGCTCGAGGTCGATGCCCAAAGCAGCCCCACTACGACGACCGCGACCAACCACCCGTCACTCTGGTAGGCAGGATCCCGCCAGGTCTCGGCCAGCCACCGGACGGGATCCACCACCAACGCGACCGCAGCCAGCCCCGAAACCCAGGCCGGCCAGCCCCGTTCGCCGAGCCGAGCCCGAGCCGAACGGACCGCCGAGTCGATCGCGAAAGCGCCC
>JANQRO010000236.1 GCA_028284525.1 Myxococcota bacterium
GGCGAGCCGCTACGGCGCCTGTTTTTCCGACGGCACCATCAAGATCCGCCTCCACCACGCCACGACCGGGCGTCCGCTCAAGTACTCGAGCCTGATCGACACGCTGTGTCACGAGCTCGCCCACCTGCGTCACTTCAATCACGGCCCGCGCTTTCAGGAGCTCTACCACCGGATCCTCGCCTACGCGCGCCACGAGGGCATCTACCGACCCGGGCCCCCAGCGGGGTCGCAGCGCTCCGTCCACGCCGTGCCTCGCGCGCGGGCGAAGGCTCCGCCGATGCCGGCGCGGCGCAGCGATCAGCTCAGCTTGTTCGGTTGAATCGCGGCGGGCTCAGCCGCCGCTCTGCTGGTCGTAGTCTTCGAGGGTGTTGGGACCTTCGACGACCTGGGTCTTGATGTCCTCGCAGGCGATCGCCTTGTCGACGACCTCCTTCAACAGGCCTTCGACCGAGAGCTCGTCGTATTCGGCCAACGCGTCTTCGAGCGAGGCTCCGGAGAGCGTGAACTCGATGGTGGCTTTGATCTTGACGTCCATCTCTCGCGGACCCTCGCGAACCTCGTAGACCTTGCGGATCCCGAGACGAGGCTTGGGCGCGCACTCGTGGGATCCCGAAGCGGCCAAGCGCCGCTCCGCCCTCGGCCAAAGCCTCTCTAACCCATTAGAACAATAGAGGAAATCTCCGAGAGGCGGACAACATACCCTAGCCCCGACGGGGGGGCTACGGCGTTTTGACGATTTTTCAAGGATTTGGGGGATTGCCACCACGGGACTACGACGAAAGCGATGGGCGAGCCGCGCGTCGGTGCCGTCTCTTCACGCAGGGGAATCCCCACGGTGGTCCGAACGCGACTCGCGGCGACCGTGGATCACCACGAGCGCGACGACCCCTGCGCAGGTCGCCGCGTAGAGCCCGACGGAGAGCCGGTGGAGGCGCCGGAATTGGATCGCCGACCCCGGCGTCGCCTCCGACGCCGCGACACCGGGCCTCACCGCCGCGATGGCCGGTGCCACCCAGAGCTGACTGGCGAGGCAGCACAGCACCATCCCGATCGGGATCAGCGCCGCCAAGCGGCCGCGACCCGACAGGACGCCGCCGAGGCTGAGCAGCAGCCCGAGCGCCACCCCGCTCCAGTCGAGCACGGCGAGCGTCGCCCGCACCAGCTCACCTGCCACGGGCGAGGGCGCACGTCCGAGGACCGCCGGGGCGACGCCTGCGCCGAAGTAGGCGAGCGCTCCGATCCAGACGCCGAGGGCAATCCAGAGCGCCGGTCGCAGAACCGATTCTCGTGCCACACACCACCATGTGCTTGGGGAGGAGGCGAGTCTCTCCGATCCAGGGGGGTGTGTAAACCTAGGGCGGGAGGTGCCGCGGGTGCTCCGGCGCTGGCTGACCCAGAAGATCCTGGCGTATCTGACGCGGACGCTCCCGCACTACGAGCGCCGGACTCCCAACGATATGGAGGCGTTGCGACGGCGGATCCGCCCCGCCGACGTGCTGCTGGTCCAGGGGGAACAGCGGGTCTCGGCGATCATCCGCTACCTCACCCAGAGCTCGTGGTCCCACGCCGCCCTCTACATCGGCGACGCGCTCCTGACCCACGGTGGCGAGGCCGCCGAACGAGCGCGGGCCGAGTTCGGGGACGGGGCCTCGGAGCTGCTGATCGAGGCGCTTCCCCGGGGTGTGGTCGCGACGCCGCTCTCCCACTACGCCCACCTGAACGTCCGCATCTGCCGGCCCCACCGGCTGCGGCGCGAGGACGCCGAGCGCATAGTCTCCTCCGCCGTCGAGACCCTCGGCTGGCGATACGACCTGCGCAACGTCCTCGACCTCGCCCGCTACTTGATCCCCGTCCGCATCGTGCCCCAGCGCTTTCGCGAGGCGGCGCTGCACTTCGGGAGCGGGCAGCCCACCGAGGTGATCTGCTCGAGCCACCTGGGCCAGCTCTTCCACAGCGTCGGGTTCCCCGTGATTCCGACCGTGGTGGAGCGACCCGAACCGTCGCGGCCGCGCACCGGCTTTCTCGAACGGGTGCTGGGGCACCGCAGTCGCGAGTACACCGGCCTGTTCCAGATGCGTCACCCCACCCTGATGACACCCCGGGACTTCGACCTCTCTCCCTATTTCGACATCGTGAAGTTCAATGCGCCCGACGGGGAGCGCTTCGACTACCGCAAGATCCACTGGGTGCCCGAGGTGGGAGTCTCCCGCTCCACCGAGATCGGCGCCGACACCGCGGAGGGATCTGCGACAGCGATCGAAACCGGGAAGACCGGGGGCTAGGGTGTCGCGGATGTCCGGACTCCGATGGCGCGCCAGCGCCGCGACACTGCTGCTCTGCACCCTCGCCTGCGACCGCGGGATCGCTCCCTTCGACCCGGACGAGACTCCGTCGACCCCCGATCTGACACGGATCTTTCCGGAGCGCGCCGCCCAGAGCGCGCGCGCGAGCACGCCGTCCGGGGCGGCTCCGGGCGCCGCGATGCCCGCCGCGGACCCCGCCGTTCGCGGGGAGATCCAG
>JANQRO010000241.1 GCA_028284525.1 Myxococcota bacterium
GGCCCCTGGCCGCCGCGCCGCGCGGAGCTCGAAGCGGCGGGGGAGCGGGTCCGCCAGGCGCTCCAGAGCCGCCTGCTCGTCGACGACAATCAGCGGCGCCGACAGGTCGATTCGGTGCTCGGCGATGCTGCAGACGAGCGCTACGCCGGGGACGCCGCGGAGCGCACCGCGCAGCGTCTCGACACCGCGGCGTTCGTCCTGACCGCGTCGGGCAACCCGGAGGACGCGGCGGTGTGTGTCGCCTGCGCCGCGGCCTTTCGCGGCACCCCGCCTCGAGACAACCCGGTCGCACGGGCGCTGCTCGGCCGCAGTCTCGAGCCGCTGATGCGGGAGTGGCAGGAGGAGGAGGCCGCCTCGCTGCTGGTCAGACCCTGATCGGCGGCGGCGCCGGGCCGGCGGTTCGCCGGCGCCCTACGGCGGAGCGGGCAGGAAGCCCCTAGGATCGCCCGCCATGTTGCTGGCGCAGGGCCGCTACTGGAGCGCTAGGTTGCAGCGCAAGGCGCGCAGCGCGCGATTCGAGGTCGAGGGGGAGCACCTGCCCGAGGAGCTCGCCGACCTGCGGGAGTTCCGCATCGAGATCGGTCTCGAGCGCTGGCAGCGCCTGGTGCGCACCGTCTACAGCGATCGCAAGCTTTTCGGAGGGGTGTTGCTGGACGCCGCCCATCCCGAGGCGCTGCTCTCGCGGGTGATCGCCACCGACCGGTTGGTGATCGAGCTCCAACGCATCGTCGTAGACGCCACCATTGCACTGGTCGAGGCCGAGGCGCTCGTGATCGCGCCCGCCCCGGTCGAGGAGGGATCTTGATGCGCAGACGCTTTGGGCGTCGACGACGCGGCGAGGACGGCCCCCGCGGGCTCGACGTCGCACGCGAGCTGTCCCGGGTGGTCGAAGAGGGCCTCGTTCCCGCGACCACCCTCGAGCCGATTTCCGCCGACGAGGTGCCCGCGACCCTGGCGGCGGTCGGAGTCGGCACCGGGGCCGACGGGGCGCCCTGTGTCGTCGCGGTCTCCCCCGAATCGGGTGCTGCCGCGTGGCTCGGGGGCCTGTCCGTCGCGTTGCGGCTCGCGCGGGACGACGCGTTCCAGGGCCGGGTCTACGCCCTCTCGCCGCGCTGGCGGGCTCCCGCCCGGGCCCTCCTCGGGGCGATCGCGTCGGCGCCCTTCGACGTGCGCGCGCTTACCGTCGCGGCCGACGGCGGCGACGGCGCCTGGATCGAGGTCGAGAGCGGCGGTGCGGTCGCCGTCTCGACCGAGATGGCGGGGCGTCCGCTCGAGAGCGCCCCGAGCGACCTCCACGGACGCGCTGTCGAGGCCCTCGGCGGGCTGGCCGCGAAGCACGGCGGCGTCCTGCAGCGCGATGCGGGCGGGCTTCGACTCGTCTTGATGGGCCAGCCCGTGGCCGCGCTCCGCGGCGCCGACACCGGCCCGGAGCTCGAGCTGCTGCGACCCCGTCGCGAGCGCATCGCGCTCGGCGCCGGGACGCTGTCCGATGCCTTCGATCAGCTCGAAGGATCTCTTCGCAAAGTATTGGCAGATCGGAAGAATCGAGAGGGAGAGCCGGGGCTGCGCAGCCGCGAGGCGCGCGCCTTTGCGGACCTCCTGGGTCTGCGCGCGCCGGTGCTCTGGCCCGTCGGGTGGGGCGAGCACTGCCCGATCGACGCGCTCGGCAGCGACGCCGAGGGTCGGCCCACAGCGGCCGCGATTCGCCGCGAGCTCGATCTCCCGGCGCTCCTGCCGATCGTCGAGGCGGCCGCCCATCTCGAGCCCGTCGTCGCCTGGATGATGCCCGGCGCTCCGGCGGGAGCCGCGCTCTCGGTGCGCCTCGCGGTGGCCGCCGAGCGCTGTGAGGCGTCCGCGGTGCGCGTGCTGCACGCGCTCGCTCCCGCGGGACAGCTCTTCGATCTCAACGTGCGCGGGCGCAACGCCGCGAGCTACGCGTTGCGGGAGGCGGCGCCCGCCCTCGACACACCGGTCCCGCGGAGCGGCCCCGCGAGCCAGGGGGAAGCGCCCGAAGCGAGCCGTCCGCCGGTCCCGGCCGAGACGCGGGAGCCGGATTCCACACCGTCCGCTCCGACGTCCGCCGAAGCGACGCCCGCAGAGGGGCCGGCTGGCGAAGAGGCCAAGCCGGCGCGTCGCTTCGAGGAGATGTCGCTCTTCGATCTCTCGGATGACGAGGAACCCCCCTCCGAAGGCGGGGGTCGGCGCCGCCGGCGCCGAGGCGGTCGCGGACGCAGCCGGGGCGCGAGTGGTTCCGCCACCGAATCGGCCCGCGACGCGGCGGCCGAGCCCACCGACAGCTCGCCAGAGGCCCGAGACGAGCCAGAACGGCCGAGGCGTTCGCGTCGTCGCCGCCGCCGCCGCCGCGCTCGGCCGCTGATGGTGGAGGACGTCGCCCAGGAGGAGATCGAGGACGACGAAGAGCAGGATGTCACCGGTGAGCTCGACGCCGAGACCTCCGAGGACGAGGACGTCGACGCGGTCGAGACCGACGAAGACGAAGAGAGCGAGGACGATGTCGAGGCCCTCGAGGAGGAGGCGGCGAGCGCCGCGCTCGAGACCCCGGTCGAGGCGCCGGCGCCGTCGCGCAGCGCACGCCCCGCGCGACGGCGCGCCGCGATCGTGGCCCACGCCGACCCGGTGTCGATCGGCGCGGCGGTGTTGCTCGCCCGCGACCTGCGTCTGATCGACGGCATCTGGATCTACCGCCAGGACGAGTTGATGACCTTCTTTCGAAGTGTCGCCACCGATCTATCCGACAACACGGCGTTTCATTTGATCGGTTTCACCGCGTCGCCCGTTCGCGAGACGCTCCAGACCGCGTCGCTCTACGGAGACCGGATCACCTGGTTCGACCACCACGAATGGCCGCCCGAGGACGCCGACGCCCTGGCCCGGACGATCGGGGCCGACGCCGTGAAGCTGGCCCCGGGCTGCGGGTCGTCGCTCCCCTTGGTGGCGGAGGTGTGTACCCGACGGAGCCGCTTCTCCGACAAGCTCCTCGACCTGCTGACCGGCCGCTTCTCGCCCCACGACTACGAGCGCTGGGGTCGGCTGTGGTGGTGGCGCCTGGTCGACCTCGCCGACAAGCCCGGGGAGCGACGGCGCGAGCTCGAAGCCCTGCTCACGGGCCGGCCCTCGGATCTCGCGAAAGAGGCCGCCAAGCAACCGCCGCCGCCCCTTCCCGCGGAGGCCGAGTTCGTCGCCACCCGCGACGTACCGCTCGTGCACTTCGGGGGGTACACGCTGCTCCGGCTGCTCGTGCCCGTCGAGCTCGACCTGCTCCTCGCGGCGCGCATCGCGCGAGAGCGCTACGGCGCGCACCTCGCGGTGGCGGCCCACGAAGGGGACCGCACGGTCGTGCTCGTGGGCGACGACGGCGGCGCGCGTCGCGGCTTCGACCTCCAGGCGATGGCCGAACATCTCGCGGCGAAGTACAGCTGGGTCGAGGTCCTTCCCGGCGCCGACCACGTGACGCGCTTTCGGGTCACGGATCTCCTCGAGCGGCCCGAGCGCATCGAGGAGGTGGTGGCCGAGGTGGCGATGGGGCGCTCGGTGCTCGAAGGCTGAGCCGGTGCGGGCGAGCCTGGTCGAGATCTTCTCGTCCTTTCAGGGAGAGGGGACCTACGTCGGTGCGCCCACGATCTTCGTTCGCTTCGGGGGCTGCGACCTCCGCTGTCGCTGGTGCGATTCGCCGACGACGTGGACGGCGAGTCGGAGCTGTCGGATCGAGCGTCGGGCGGGGAGCGGGGATTTCGACACCGTCGCGAACCCCGTCGAGATCGACACGGTCGTGGATCGGGTCCGGGGCCTGGGTTTGCGGGACGCCTCCTTCGTGAGCGCCACCGGGGGGGAGCCCTTGCTCCAACCCGGCGCCGTGGCCGCCCTGGGCCACGCGCTGCGCGACGACCCCGCGCGCTTCTGGCTCGAGACCCACGGTCTCCACGTCGACGCCCTGCGACGCGTCGCCGGGGTGGTGGACGTGGTGTCGATGGACTGGAAGCTCCCCGGCGAAGTCGAGCGCGCCAGCGGGGCGGCGGGTGGCTTCGCCGACGCGCACCGTGTCTTCCTCGAGGTGGCGCTCGGGTCCGCCGAGTGTCTGGTGAAGATCGTCGTCACCGAGGCCACCCGCGACGAGGAGTGGGACGAGGCGTGTCGCGGGGTCGCCTCGGTGGCGCCCGAGGTGCCCTTCATCGTGCAGCCCGTGACCCCGGTCGAGAATCCGCTGGGTCGGATCGAGCGTCGACCGAGCGCGGCGCGTTTGATGGAGCTCCAGCGCGCGGCCGAACTCCACCTGCGCACCGTGCGGATCATCCCCCAGACACATCCCCTGCTCGAGGCGCTCTAGGCGAGGCTCGGCCCACGGCGAGGAGCGCGCTCCGCGGGGCCTCGGTGTCGGCGGCGGCGCGCGCGGCGGCGACGAATCGCCCGAGGTCGCCTCCGAGGCCGTCGAGGACCCGCCGGTAGGCGTCGAGGTCGGCCTCGTAGGTGGCGACGAGCGCGAGACAGGCGTCGCCCAGACGGGCGCGTTCCGCGACCCGGGCGGGATCGCGCACGCGGAGGGGGAGGGCTGCCAGACGCGCTCGCGACTCGGCCTCGAGCTGGGTGCGCAACGCCCGGCGCACCGCTCCATCCTCCGGCTCCGAGGCGGCGTACAACGCGGCGACCCGGGCGCGCGTGTCGGCCATCACCCGCGATACGGCGCGGTCGTCGTCGATGCGGGCGCGCTCGCGGGCGCCGCGCTCGGCGCCGTCGCGGGACTCGAAGAAGCGCACGGCGCCCTCCTGCCCGATGAAGGTCGCGATCCCCTCGTTGAACGCGGAGTCGTCGCGCACGAAGAGAGTGGCGTGTACCCATTCGTGGAGCGCCATCTCGGCGAAGACCCCATCGCCGTAGCGGAGCATCGGGCGCGTCACCGGATCCGAGAGCCACCCGAGGGTCGAGTAGGCGGGGACGGCGGAGACGCACACGTCGTAGCCGGCGTCGACGAGGGAGGCGGCCTCGCGTTCGGCGAGATCGCGGTCGAAGAAACCCTTGTAGGGAAAGGCGCCGACGATCGGAAAGCGAAAGCGATGGGGCTCGATCTCGCCGTCGGCGGTGGCGACCACGTTGGTGAGCACGCGGTCCGGGGGGCCGTCGACGAAGTGGCGGTACTGCTTGTCCGCTTCGAGCCCGAGCTCCAAGGCGAAGCCGCGCAGCGCCGGGACCAGGGCCATGACGTCGCGTTCGGCCACGGGGAGGGCCGGGTCTTCCACGGCCTGGTCGAGGGGCTGCCGGTCGCTCCACATACGCCACTGGCCACCGGCGAGGTGGACGTAGTAACAACCCCCCTGCGAGATCCCGAGCATCGCCACGAGGAGGGCACTCGCGATGCCCCAGCCCAGTGCCCGCTTTGGCCGTCTGCGTCTCGCGGGTCCGCACGGGGAGCTCGAGGCCGCGGTCGCCGCCGCCTGGGAGTTCGGCGCCTCGGGGCTCGAGGAGCGGGACGTGTCGGACCGCGGGGTGCGGGGGGAGTCGTCGGGACCCGAGCTCATCGTCTACGCGTCGTCCGAGGCGATCGCACGGCTCGAGTCTAGCCTGCGCCACTGGGCCGCCCGACACGCTCCCGGCGTCGCGGTGGGCGCGGTGGAGGCGGTGCCCGACGTCGATTGGATGGCGCGTTACCGCGCGCACCAGCGCGCGATCCAGGTGTCGCCGCGGCTGCGGGTGCGCCCGCCCTGGATCCCGGGCTCGCC
>JANQRO010000242.1 GCA_028284525.1 Myxococcota bacterium
GCAAGGCGGCCGCCGCGCTCCGGCTGGTGAAGAGCGCCTTTACCTTCGGCGACTGGGTGCCCTACGCCCTGTGGAAGATGGAGCGGCACACCGGGGTGCGGGTGGAGGCGAGCCCCGCCCAGCGCCGACACCCCTTCCTCCTCGGGTGGCCCGTCCTGTTCCGCGCCCTGCGCCAGCGGCTGCTCCGTTGAGCGCCGCGCCGGGCACTTCGCTACCCGTTCTACCGGGGGACACGCCCATGGCCGTGAGCGCCGCGCCCGACGCCGACATCCTCCGCGCGATGAGCGAGCTCGTCGGACGCGACCTCAAGCCCCGTGCGGCCGTGTACTGGGGCGACTTCCTCGGGACCAGCCTGCTGGCCTACGGAGCGGGCGCGGCCTTTCTCTTCGGCGCCGAGCTCGGTGTGACCCCGTGGCTCCAAGGGCTCTGCTGGCTGGTGGGCGGGCTCGCCCTCTTCCGTCTCGGCACCTTCATCCACGAAATCCAGCACCTGCGCCGGGGCGAGCTCCGCGGTTTCAAGATCGCGTGGAACCTGGTCTACGGCATTCCCTTTCTGATGCCCTCGTTCATGTACGCGAACCACGGCGATCACCACAGTCTCCGGCGCTACGGGACGCCAGAAGACGGCGAGTACCTGCCCCTCGCCAACGGCACCCGCTGGGGGCTGATCCGGTACTTCCTCGAGATCCCCCTGCTCCCCCTCCTCGCGGTGCTGCGCTTCGCGGTGCTGGTGCCCCCCTCCTTGGTGTCGCGGCGTGCCCGGCGCCTGCTCCTCGAACGCGCCTCGTCCTACGGGATCAACCTGCGCTATCGCCGCGAAGTGCGGGAGGAGGAGCTCTACGACTGGTCGGTGTGGGCGGACGCCGCGGCGATGCTCCTGGTCTACGCCATCGCCGGCGCCGCGCTCGGAGGACTCGTGCCCTGGGAGTGGGTGCTGCGTGTCTACGCGATCGCCGTCCTCGCCCTCGGACTGAACTGGGTCCGGACCCTGTTCGCCCATCGTTACCTCCGCGGCGGGCAACCGGGTGGGCGCCTCGAGCAGCTGGCCGACTCGGTCACGATCGAAGGGAGCCGGCTCGTCACCGAGCTCCTCTTCCCGGTCGGCCTCCGCTACCACTCGCTCCACCACCTCTTTCCGACGCTGCCCTACCACAGTCTCGGCACCGCGCACCGGCGACTGCTCGCCGGACTGTCCGACGACGCGCCCTACCGCGCGACGGTGTTCGAGAGCGTGGGCGCGGTCTGGCGTGTCTTCTGGCAGGACCTGCGTCGAGCCGAGGGCGGGAGTCGGCCTCAAGCGATCGCGCGCTCGTAGATCCGAAACCGGCGGATCCGGCTGCCACCCAGACTCTCGATCGAGCGGTTGATGAGGTCGTTGTCCTCGAGGGTCCAGCCCATCTCGCACATCTGGACCCCGTCGGCGCTGGCCATCTCGATCGTGTCGAGGATCAGGAGCTCGGTGACGCCGCGTCGTCGGTAGCCCTCGAGCACGCCGAGGGCCAGGGTGCGCATCGAGCGAACCCCGTGTCGCAGCCCCCAGAGCAGCCGCAACGCGCCGAAGGGCCAGAGCTTGCCCTCGATGCGTTGGAGCAGCGGATTGATGTCGGGCAGCGTCAGCGAGAACCCCACCGGCTCCCCGTCGATCTCCGCGATCAGCACCACTCCGCGGCCGAGCAGGGGCCGCACCTCCTTGCCGAGATGCTGGAACTCGGCGTGGGTCATCGGCACCGCCGCCCAGTTCTTCTCCCAGGCGCCGTTGTAGATCCGCTCGATGCGCGTGAGCTCGGCGTCGAAGTCGCGCACCTCGACCGGACGGACCCGCACGCGGTTGCGCCGTCGGGCGCGCTCGGCGATCCGCCGCCAGCGCTCGGGGACGCCCTGGGCGGTGGCGAACCAGAAGCTGTAGAGGTCCTTGGCCTTGCGCAGCCCCCAGCCCTCGAGGAGCCCGCCGTAGTAACGCGGGTTGTAGTTGAGGAGCAGCGATGGCGTGGAGCTGAACCCCTCGACCAACAGACCACAGGGATAGTTGGTCGAGTAGTCGATGGGCCCGATCAGGGTCTTGAGCCCGCGCCCGCGGAGCCAGGCGGCGCCCGCATCGAGTAGCGCCCCGGACACCGCGGGATCGTCCCGGGACTCGAAGAGCCCGAAGGTGCCGGTCCGGCTGCTGTGCAGCTCGTTGTAGCGGGGATCCTCGGCGACGAGGATCCGACCGACGCATTCGCCCCCGGCCCACGCGGTGAACGCCTGCGCCTCGCCGTGGAGGAAGAACGGGTGCTTGCGGCGATCCAGAAAGGCCCGGCGCTCGAAGTCGATGGGCGGCGGCCACAGCGGATCGTCGCGGTAGAGGGCCCGGGGCAGCCGGATGAAGTCCCGCTGCCCCGCGCGATCCCGGACCGGGCGGATCTCGATCGACACCAACGCGGCGCGCTCGGCCCTGGCCGCTCGCCTACGCGTCGAGCTTCTGGAGCTCGGGGACCACGTCGCTCGCGAAGAGCTCCATGCTGTGGTTCGCCTGGTCGAAGGGCATCCCCGCGAACGAGAAGTTGTTGGCCAGATGTCGCGTGCCGGTGCGGCGTCGCATCTCCATCACCTTCTCGAAGCACTGCTCGGGCGTCCCCCAGACCTGCAGGTCGTAGAAGAACTTCGCCATGCCGTCGAGACCCATCTGGTCCAGGGCGTCTCGCATCCCCGAGTACGACTCGTAGCCCTTGGCCTTGCCAAAGTGGTCGGCCGCGACTTCGTAGTGCTTAACCACGGTCTTGAAATAGCCGCCGATGTACTTCTCGGCCATCTCCGCCGCGCGGTCCTCGTTCTCGTCGCAGTAGGTGACGCTCGCGGTGATCGGCGGCGGCGCCTCCACTCCGTTCACCTCCTGGAAGACGTTGCGGTACTCGGACAGCTCCGCCTCGACCTGCTCCCAGGGTTTCTGGATCACGATCAGGATGCCGATCCCGAGCTCGGCCATGATGCGAGCCGACTCGGGCGACACCGCTGCCGCGTAGGTGCGGCCCCGGAAGGTCTCGAAGGGCGCCGGACGGATGTCGCGGCGGGGCTGTTGCACGTAGGTACCGTCGTACTCGACGTAGCCCTGCTCGAGGCCACGACAGACCGCGTCGACGGACTCGATGAATCGCTGGCGCGATTCGTCCATCGAGACCCGGTAGCCGTCGTACTCCACCTTGGCCAGGCCGCGGCCAAAGCCCAGGATCATCCGGCCGTCGGACATGTGGTCGAGCACCGACACCGTCTCGGCGACCCGCATCGGGTCGTGCCAGGGCGCCACGATCACCGAGGTCCCGAGCTGGACGCGCTCGGTGCGAGACGCGACGTAGGTGAGCATCTGGACGACGTCGGGGCAGAGGATGTAGTCGGTGAAGTGGTGCTCGATCCCCCACACCGAGTCGTAGCCGAGGGACTCGGCGCGGCTCACGATCTTGAGCTCCTCCTGCCAGAGGGTGCGATCGCTGATGTGGTTGTTCGGGTTCTGGAACATCGCCGACACGCCGACCTTCATCGTGCACTCCTTCGCTGTCGAGGTCGCGGGGAGGATCGCACGGGGGCGTGGGTCGCACCACAGCTCACCCGGAGCGTCGTCGGTGGGTGTCGATGCCCAAACGCTCCATCTTGGTGTACAAGGTGCGACGCCCGATCCCGAGACGCCGAGCGGCCGCCGAGCGATTGCCCCGGCATTGGCGGAGCGTCTGCTGGATCTTCCAGCGCTCCGCCGCCTCGACCCACTCGTTCAGGGTGAGCTCGGTGACCGTGGGGTCGGCGAGGAGGCGTTCGAGGCGGTGCTCGATCGGATCCCCCCGTTCTCCGGATTGTTCGTCGATTGGTACGCGGATCGCTTCTGTCATCGCAAACGACGGGTTGCAAGCCCCGTTCCCGCTGTGCCGGTCCGGGGCCGGCGCCGAGGCGACCGCTGCTCTTCCCGCGGGCAGGGCGCTGCACAGGTCGTGGGCAGTCCCCGCGGCCGGTCGAGGACGCCCCGGTGCGCAAGGAGCGGGAGCGGGAGTATCCTGCTCGGCGTCTGCCTTCGCGTCTCGTCTGGAGGAACCATGCGACTCGACACCCCCCGCGTCACGCCCCTCGACCCCGCCGACTTCGATCCGGAGGTCCGCACCATCTTCGAAGCTCCGGGCGGCGGGGACAGCCCGCCCCTCAATATCTTCCGCACCCTCGCCAACCACCCGAAATTGCTGCGTCGCTGGCTCGTCTTCGGCAACCACGTGCTCTTCAAGTCGACGCTCCCGCCGCGGGAACGCGAGCTCGTCATCCTCCGCATCGGATGGCTGTGCCGGGCCGGCTACGAATGGGGGCAGCACGTCGCGATCGGCCGAGAGGCGGGGCTCAGCGACGAGGAGATCCAGCGCATCACCGAGGGCCCGGAGGCGGCGGGTTGGAGCGAGCTCGACACCCTCTTGCTCAAGGCGACCGACGAGCTCCACGCCGACGCATTCGTGAGCGACCCGACCTGGAAGGCGCTTGCGGGTCACCTGTCGACCCAGCAGCTGATGGACCTGGTCTTCGCGGTCGGCCAGTACAACCTGGTCTCGATGGCGCTCAACACCTTTGGTGTGCAGCTCGACGAGGGCGTCGAGGGGCTCCCGGAGTAGACCCACCGGGCGGACCGAGGTGAGCGCAGGCGTTGACACCGCCGGCCGGCCGCTATAACACTCCATCCGCATATTCAAATATTCTGGGTCCCGTGGGGGCCACAGGGGGAAGTGCGGGATGGCGAGCGATCGACCTCCGTTCAAGGTGAAGGATCTTCTCGAGGCCGACTGGGGGCGACGCGAGATCCGCCTCGCCGAGCACGAGATGCCGGGGCTGATGGCGTTGCGCGAACGCTACGCCTCCAAACAGCCGCTCCAGGGTCTGCGGATCATGGGCAGCCTGCACATGACGGTGCAGACGGCGGTCCTGATCGAGACTCTCACCGCCCTCGGCGCCGACGTGCGCTGGTGCTCGTGCAACATCTTCTCGACCCAGGACCACGCGGCGGCAGCGGTGGTGGTCGGCGACGGCACCCCCGACGACCCCAAGGGCGTGCCGATCTTCGCGTGGAAGGGCGAGACCCTCGAGGAATACTGGTGGTGCACCCGCGAGGCTCTCACCTGGCCCGACGGCGGCGGCCCCGACCAGGTCGTCGACGACGGCGGGGACGCCACCCTCCTGATCCACAAGGGTCTCGAGTTCGAGCGCGCCGGCGCGGTGCCGGACTTCGACCCGCGGGAAGACCCGGAAGAGTGGGAGTTCGTGCTGGCGCTGCTGCGCGCGGAGCTCGCCGAGCACCCCGGGCGCTGGGCGGCGACCGCCGAGCGCATGAAGGGCGTGTCCGAGGAGACGACGACCGGGGTCCACCGGCTCTACCAGATGGAGCGCGACGGCTCGCTCCTCTTCCCGGCGATCAACGTCAACGACTCGGTCACGAAGAGCAAGTTCGACAACATCTACGGCTGTCGTCACTCCCTCCCCGACGGCCTGATGCGCGCCACCGACGTGATGCTCGGGGGCAAGCTCGCCGTGATCTGCGGCTACGGAGACGTCGGCAAGGGCTGCGCGCAGTCGCTGCGCGCCCAGGGGTGTCGGGTGGTGATCACCGAGATCGACCCGATCTGCGCGCTCCAGGCCGCGATGGAGGGCTACGAGGTCACGACCCTGGACGAGGTCGTCGACAAGGCGGACCTCTTCGTCACGACGACGGGCAACTTCCACATCATCTCGGCGGAAGACATGAGCCGGATGAAGGACAAGGCGATCGTCGGCAACATCGGGCACTTCGACAACGAGATCGACATCGCCGGGCTGAAGGCAGTGCCGGGCATCCGCCACGTCGAGATCAAACCACAGTACGACGAGTGGATCTTCCCCGACGGCCACAGCATCCTGCTCCTCGCCGAGGGGCGGTTGCTGAACCTGGGGTGCGCGACGGGACACCCGAGCTTCGTGATGTCGGCCTCGTTCACCAACCAGGTGCTCGCCCAGCTCGAACTCCACCAGAACCCCGAGCGCTACGAACGCAAGGTCTACGTGCTCCCGAAGAAGCTCGACGAAGAAGTCGCGCGTCTCCACCTCGACCACCTCGGGGTGAAGCTCACGAGGCTCTCCGACGCCCAGGCCGAGTACATCGGCGTGCCCGTGGAGGGGCCCTACAAGCCCGACCACTACCGCTACTAGGGCCTAGGTCGGGAGCGTCGCCCCGGCGCGGGCGATCACGACGACCCGACCGAGAACGTCCGCGGGGAGCGGCGGCCCCGTGTAGTCGCTGAATTCGAGGCGACGCCCCACGCCCTGGACGACCCGCAGCCCGCGCGCGGTCTCGATGAACCCCTTCGCGCGCATCGGGCGGCGCGCCTCCACGGCGTCTCGCACGTCGTCCTCGTCGACCTGGCCCGGGAACTCCAGCACCTCGCTGGCAAACGCCTCGTGGTGGTGGGGCTTCGCGGAGGCCGTACGCCGGGCCGCGCGTCCGGCGCCGTCGAGCCGCGGGGGCCGCAGGAGCGCGGGGTCCACCCGCGCAAAGCGCGCGCGCACGATCGGCACGTCCGGTTCGAGCTCGGCGAGACGCGCCTCGATCGCCGGGAGCGCCGTGTCGACCACGCGGTCGATCTGGTTGAGGATGAGCAGGTCCGCCGCGCTCACCTGTTGTTCGAAGGTCTCGCCGAGGTCGCGCTCTGCCGCGAGCTGCTCGGCGTTGACCACGACGGCGGCCATGTCGTCCCCCGCCCACTCGGAGACCGGCGGTCGCCACAGCGAGAGCTGGACGTCGTAGGGGAGCGCGACCCCCGAGGTCTCGATCACGATCCGATCGGGCGCCACCTCGCGACGCAGCGCTTCGAGCTCGTCGACCATCTCGTCGGAGAGCTCGCAGCACACGCAACCGCCCTCGAGCTCGACGCGCCGCGCCTCGGTACCGCGCAGCAGCGCCTCGTCGATGCCGAGGGCCCCGAACTCGTTCGAGAGGATCGCGAGCCGTTCGCCGTCGCGCTGCGCCTGTTCGAGGAGATCGCGGACCAGGGTGGTCTTGCCCGAGCCCAGGAACCCGGACACCACGAGGATCGGGATCTCCGTC
>JANQRO010000246.1 GCA_028284525.1 Myxococcota bacterium
GCTCTGCGAGGTCGACGGCGCACCGATGGTCGAGCGGGTGGTCGCGCCCCTGGCCTCGCACCCCGGCCTGGCGGGCGTCACGGTCGTCACGGGTCACGAGGCACAGGCGGTGCGCGCGACGCTCGCCGGGTACGCCGTCGACTTCGTCCACAACCCCGACTACCGGGGCGGCCTCAGCACCTCGCTGCGCGCGGGGGTCGACGCCGTCGCCGACAAGGCCGACGCGGTGCTCGTGTGTCTGGGGGACATGCCCTGGGTCGGACACGACGTCGTGACCGCGCTCCTCGAGGCCTTCGAGCGCGACGATCCGCGGATCTGCGTCCCCGTCCACGACCGCAAGCGGGGCAACCCGGTGCTCTGGCCCGCGCGCTACGCCGACGCGATCCGCGCGCTCTCGGGAGACCAGGGGGCTCGGCGGCTCCTCGACGAGTTCGCCGAGGAGGTGGTGTTCGTCCCGGTGCCCCACGAGGGCGTGAATCTCGACATCGACACGCCCGAGGCGCTCGCCTCGCTGCGACGACCCTAGACGGGCCGGCTCAGCGCCCCGGGGCGCGCAGCTCCGGCACGACCACCTCGCCGTGTTCGACGATGAGCTCGTCGTCGAGAGTGAGGGTGCAATCGCGCATCGGGAGGTCGAGGTGACAGGGGGTGTCGTTGCTCCCGCCGAACTCGATGTCCGGGCCCAGCGAGAAGAGCACGTTGCCGTAGTAGGCGCGGCTGTCCATCCCGATCCCCGGCAGGTCGACGCTCCACTCGGCGCGCTCGTTCATCCCCCAGCCGATGTGGGAGACCGCGTAGGCGCGGGCGTCGTCGTAGGACGCGATGAAGCGGCGCAGCGCCGCGGCGTCGTCGCCCCCGGCGATCGACTGCACCCGCCCCGCCTCGATCTCGAAGGCGATCTCGCCGCGCAGGGTCTGCATCTGCGGGAGCAGGATGTCGCCCTCGGCCATCACGACCCGACCGCTCACCTCGCCGTCCCGGGCGAGGGTCGCGAGGAAGCCACCGGGCCAGTGGTCCCATCGCCCCGGGGTGTCGGTAAACCCGTACTCGGTGAGGATCGGCTGACCCTCCACGCGGTAGCGGACGTCGGTGCCGGCGGCGTTGGTGAAGCGCAGCTCGCTCGCGGCGGCGAGACGCCGCTCGGCGCGCTCGACCCGTCCGCGGAGCTCGCGGGTGGGGAAGAGCCGTTTCAGGATCTCGTAGGGCTCGACCGCGAGGAGCATCCGCGCGCCGGCTTTCTGGATCTCGACCTGTTCCTTCGAGAAGAGGAGCAGCATGAGATCGATCACCAGATCGGCGTCCTTCAGGGTGGCCATCGCCGCATCGTCTCCGGTGAGCGCCGAGACACCGAGCTGTGCGATCCGCTCCTCGGCGCTCATCGCGCCGTCGCTGCGGAGGTTCAAGTCCTCGACGTCGGCGCCGAGCTCGCGGGCCGCGCAGAGGAAGGAGTCGGCGTAGTCGCGCAGCTGCTCGCCCTCGGTGAGCACCACGACACGCTCGCCGGAGCCCACCCCGCAGAGCTGTAGCTCGTCGCGAAACAGCGCGATGCGTTCCCGGGTCTCGTCATCCATGGAGGGGCTCCGTCGTCGTGGTGTCCTCGCCGAACATGCGGTCGAGGTAGGTATTGAGGAGATGGTGGATCGCCCGCTCGAGCTTCACCGTCGGGCCCGGGCGGTAGGCCCGAGATCCCACGCCGTTCTGCAACGAGAGCAGCATCTCGCGGTCCTCCTCGGCGACCAGGCGGATGAAATCGGCGATCAGCCGGTTCTTCTCGTCGAAGGCGGGCTGCTCGAACCACTCCTCGGGGTACTGGGTGAGGATCGTGATCCGGGTCCGCGAGGGGCTCACCGGGTGACAGAACCAGGGCTGCAGCAGGTCGGGGCGCGCGAACAGGTTGAAGGTGGGACGGATGAACACGGTGAACGCGAAGTACTTGGGCTTGTGCTCGAGCCAGGGCATCGCCTTGCCGAAGAGCCACTCGCCGCCCGGCGCCATCGTGAGGCTCTCGTACTCGGCGTGGTACCCGTTGGGGGTGAGCTGATACGGGAACTTCGCCACCGGGAAGTGCGCGCCGAAGGACGACCCGTGGATCACGCCCACGTGGTACATGTCCATCAGGTTCTCGGGGATGAACTTCCAGTTGCAATCGACCTCGAAGGTATACTCGTCGCCGACGAAGGTGTCCTCGGCGCGCAGGAAGGACGTCTTTTCCTGCACGAGGTCGGCGGCGAGGTAGTCCTCGAGGCTCTGGGCGTCGGGGTCGAAGTTCACGAACACATAGCCCGCCCAGGTCTCGAGACGCAGCGCCGGGAGACGACAGGTGTCCCACGCGTAGCCCCTCACGTCCTTGCGAAAGGGCGCTCCCTGGAGCGCGCCGTCGAGGTCGTAGACCCAGGCGTGGTACGGACACTGGAACTCCCGGGTGTTCCCGGTGCCCTGGATCACCTCGACCCCCCGGTGTTGACAGACGTTCGAGAAGGCGCGGAGCTCGCCCCGCTGGTTCTTGCAGATCAGGAGCGGCTCGTTGGCGATGCGCAACGCGCGGTAGTCGCCCACCTCGGGGAACTGCTCGACCCGTCCGACACAGATCCACTCCTTCATGAAGATCGTGTCGATCTCGCGCTGGAAGAGCTCGGGAGAGGTGTAGAACTCGCCCGGCAGATGACGCGCTTCGAGGAGCTCGGCCCGGGTCCTGGAAAAGTCGAGGCCGCGGCTCGCGGCGGACGAGAGCGGGGGGGACACGCCGGACTCCTTCGAGACGAGAGTCGGGGCATTGTCCGCGCGGGCGGCCCCGCTTGTCAACCGAGCCGCCGCCGCGGGCGCGCCGTAGGGCTCAACGCAAGAGGCGGCGCGTCCGCGATCGGGACACGCCGCCTTGGAGAAACGCTCCGGACCTCGCGGCTCCGGAGGCCGTCTCCGCTACTCGCGGAACTTGGCGTCGCCCACCAGGGGCTGGATCTTCTCGACGAGGGCCTGGGCGTCGTCGGGCGAGTAGCTCGCCGGCAGGTGGAGCCCGACGTCGGCGTACTGCACGTACCCGATCGAGTAGGGCTTCGCGACGACCCAGTGTCGGGCGCCGTCGTCGTTGTTCATGAAGGTGATCATCGCCAGCCCCTCGTAGGTGACGACCGACTGGGTGTTGCCGTACATGCGGTTGAAGCGGCTGCCGAGGGCCGAGCGCAGCTGGCGCTGGGTGAGCGGTCCGCTGTTCCAGTTCTGGATCTCGGCGGAGACGCTCACACGCACCTCGGGCTCGTCGAGCTTGTTGTAGTAGACGGCTTTCCCGGCCTGGCCGCCGGCTTGCCAATCGCCGGGCAGCTGGAACTGGAAGAGGCCCTGGCCGTAGTCGACCGGGGTGGTCGGTTCTTCGCCGCACGCGGTGCTGAAGAGCAGGACACAGCACACCGCCAGCGCCATTCGCATTCGGATTCGCATCGAGTGGTCTCCCTCCGTGGCTCCCGCCCGCGCTAGTGGAAGCGGCCCGCCTCGGGCCGCCCCGTCGAGAACGCGGGGTAGGGAACGCCGTTGATGGACAGTTCGCCGCTGCGCATGCGCAGCTGCATCGCGTAGACGTCGCCGGGGCCGCGACGCAGCAGGCCCTGGTCGCGCAGGGCGCGGAGCTGGGCGGCCTTGCCCGAGACGCGGGGTCCGTCTACCCAGGCGTCGAAGAGACGCGTCGGAATCTGCAACGAGAGCTCGGCGTCGAGGGCTCCCAGCAACGTCTGCGGGTCGAGGGCCCCGGTAGCCGCGCCGGGCTCGAAGCGCGCGTGGCTCTGGGCGGTGACCCGCGCGCCGTCGACCTGCGCGGCGAGGTCGAGGGCGAGGGAGGGGTCGGCCGCGACGAAGGTCTGGAGGAGCCGCAGGGCTTCTGCCGGGTCGACACCCCCGACGCCCGCCGCACCCGGCTGGGCGGGTGTTCCGGCGTTCGCGATCGCGCCGCCGCGCGCACCGGCGGCGTAGCGTCTGGCGAGCTCGCGGACGCGCTCCCACACCGAGAGGTCGAGGTTCTCGAAGCGCGTCTCGAGGCGGCCCTCGCGAAGCGCGGTGCCCAGCACCGACAGCGTCTCGAGGCTGAGCGTCGAGTGGAGGAACATCTTCCCGTCCTCCACCGCGCGCTGCTCGGCCCAGCGCAGCCCGTTGAGGTCGGCCATCGCGCGTCCCCCGGCGAGGGCCCGGACCGCGTCGAGGTGGAAGGAGCTCTGCCCGTAGATCGCCGGCCGCAGGATGTGCTCGTAGGCGAACTCGCCTCCCACCCCGGCCATCTCCACCGTGAAGAGCGGCGACTCCAGGGTCATCCCGCCCCATTCGAAGAACCCGACCGCCTCCTCGCGCTCACCGCCGAACTCGATTTCGCCCCGGAGCTCTTGGATGGCAACCGTCCCGCCGCCGGCTCCCGCCGCGCCCGGCGCACCGGAGCGAGCGGTCCCGGAGAAGGCGGGCCAGTGGAACCGGCTGCTACCGCTCTCGGCGCCGGCGCGGGTGAAGATCCGGAGCGGGGGGACGTCGGCGAAGGTCGACGCGATGGCGGGGTGCTGCCCGCTCAGGCGCACCTCGCTCTCGATCCAGGTCTCGCCCGGACGTGCGCCCTGGGCGAGCCCCGTCCACGGAATCGGACCGTGGGCGATGTGGTGATGCATCGTCAGCGTCGGCGCCGCGCTCGCGGAGAGCCGCAGCGCGGTCTCGGCGCTCGAGCGGAAGATCCCGCGTTCGTAGGTCGTGGTGACCTCGGCCGGAAAGTCCGGCTGCTCGCTCCAGAGCTTCGTGGCGGCGTGGAAGTCGCGTTCGATCTGGAGACCGCTGTAGTAGGAGAGCCCGGCGGCGAGGACCACGGCAAAGACGAGCACGAGGGCGAGTCGTGTCATCGGGGTCTCCGGTGGGCACACGGCGGGGCGCCGTCGCGCGGTGGAGGGCGCCGACGCTCCGGGCGATCCCACCGGCGAGGCCGGAGGGGGCGCGGTGTACGGCGGTGCCGGGCTCCCCGTCACTTCGGCCTCACGGCTCCCCGTCTTGAAGCGCCGCGCTGCCGCCGCGGGGTCGATCCGGTGGGGTCGGAGATTCGCGCGGGGTCGGCCTACACTTAGGGCCGACGCGGGCGCGCGCGGGCCGCATCCCCGGCGCCGCCGGCAAAGGAGAGACGGATGGCCGTGTTGCGAAGCGTGTTGCCTCCCCGCTGCCGGGCGACGGATCGGGGCCCGGCCCCGGTGGCCCTCTCGTATCGCGTGCTCGTCCTGGGCGTCGCGCTCGCCGTGTTGGCGGCCTGTGGCGCGGACACGTCGGAGCCGGTGACGCCCACAGCCCAGACGCCGGCTCCGATCGCCCAGGCCGATCCCCTGAGCCCGCTCCCCGCCGAGGAGTGGAGCCCCGCCCACGCGGCGCACCTGCTCGAGCGCGCGGGCTTTGGCGGCACTCCCGAGGAGGTGGCGCGGCTCGCCGCGATGACGCCCGAGCGCGCGGTCGCGTCGGTGCTCCGCGCCGATCCGGGCCCGCTCCCCCCCTTCGACCATTCGGGGGTGCACGACCCCGGGCTCGAGCCCTTCCCGCCGAGCCGGCCGGCGACCACGAAGCTGGCCCGGGAGAAGGGCGAGGCGCTGGGCGTCAAGGTGAAGCCCAGCGGGAACCGCCCGCTCCAGCCGGTGGTGAACCGCTTCTTCTACTGGCTGCGCGCGACCCGTCTCGAGACCCATCGTCTCGCCTACTGGTGGGCGCACCGCATGATCAACACGGGGTGGCCGCTCCAGGAGAAGATGGCGCTCTTCTGGCACGGGCACTTCGCGGTGAACGAGACCAAGATCCGCGACTACCGCAAGATGCTCCGCCAGCTCGAGATCTTTCACCTCCACGGGACGGGCAACTTCCGCACCCTGCTGGTGGAGGTATCCCAGGATCCGGCGATGCTCGCCTTTCTCGACGCCGGCCAGAACGTGAAGGGCGCACCCAACGAGAATTTCGCCCGGGAGATCATGGAGCTCTTCACGATGGGCGTGGGCCACTACAGCGAGACGGACATCCGCGAGGCGGCGCGCGCGTTCACGGGGTGGAACTTTGACGACCTCGCCTTTGTCGTCGATCCCGCGAAGCACGACGACGGCGAGAAGACGGTCCTCGGCGAGACCGGCCCCTTCGACGGGGTCGAGGTGATCGACATCATCCTGCGTCAACCGGTCACCGCCGATTTCATCTCCGCCAAGCTCTACCGCTATCTCGTGCGCGACGACGTCGACCCCGAGCTGGCTCCGGCCCTCGGGGCGCTGCTCCGGGACAACGGCTACGAGATCGAGCCCTTCCTGCGGACCGTGTTCTTGTCGCGGGATTTCTACAGCGAGGCCTCGATGGCGACGCAGATCAAGAGCCCGGTGCAGCTCGCGGTCGGCACCTACCGCAAGCTCGGGCTGCGCGACGTGCCCGGGGTGCCGGACTTTAACGACACCACCGCCGAGCTCGGGCAACAGCTCTTGCGGCCGCCCACCGTGGCCGGGTGGGCCCACGGACGCAGCTGGATCACGCCGGGCCTCCTGATGGCGCGGGGCAACTTTGCCTACGACGTGCTGTTCCCGGACATCAACTTCGTGCCCACCGACCGCAAGCCCGTGGGCTTCGCCGTCACCAAGGTGAACGACAAGATCGCCCAGGGCTACGACATCACGAGCGCGACCAAACCCGACGGTGGGGGCCGCGAGGGCGGGATGGACGGCGGGATGGCGGGCGGCGGCATGGTCTCGATGGCCAACGCCATGGTCGACCGCGACGAGGACTTCAACACCCGCTACGGGAGCTTCAAAGGCTGGCAGATGGCGATCGCGAGGGTGAAGCCGATCCCGCGCACCCTGGCGGCGGTGGATCTCCGCGGCATGGTGCGCGACGCCCAGGCCGCCACCCCGGCGGCGGCCGTCGACGTGCTACTCGCGCGCTTTCTGAGCGTGCCCGCCGATCCGGAGTTCCGCGCGAGCCTGGTCGGCTACCTCGAGGCCGAGCTCGGGACCGACGATCTGGCCTACGCCGACGACTACCTCGAGGAGCCCCTGCGGCGGGTGCTCCACCTCATCCTCAGCGCGCCGGTCTACCAGCTGGGCTAACGAGCGCAGGAGTCACACGATGCGTCATCCCTCTACTTCGACCCGTCGCGAGTTCCTGCGTCGGGGCGCCCTGGGCTTCGGCGCGATGGCCCTCGCCCCCTCGCTCGGGCTCGGGGGCTTCGCGCCGCGGGCTCGCGCCGAGGACGGGGAGCGGATCCTCGTCGTGCTCGAGCTCTCCGGTGGCAACGACGGCCTCAACACGGTCGTCCCCTACGGCGACGACGCCTACTACCGGCATCGCCCCAACATCGGGATCCCCGCCGACCAGCTCCGCAAGATCGACGACCACTACGGGCTGAGCCCCGGGATGGCTGGGATCGAGCGTCTCTACAAGGATGGGTCCATGGCCGTGGTGCACGGCTGTGGCTACGAGCAACCCTCGTTCTCCCATTTCAGCTCGGCGGCCTACTGGCACACGGCGGCGCCCAACAGCGGAGAGGAGTACGGCTGGCTCGGACGCCTCGCGGACCTCGAGCACCCCGGTGGCGGCGACAACCTGATCGTGAACATCGACGCCACCCAGTCCCTCGCGGTGCGCAGCCGGCACCACACCCCGCTGGTCTTCGACGACCCCGACCGCTTCGCCCGCAAGGGCTACTTCAGCGAGCGGCCGCTCCTCGATCGCGTGGGCGCCTCCGAGGGGGCGCCCAACCCCACGGCGGCCTTTTTGCGTGACATGGCGCGGAGCGCGCGTGACTCGGCCGAGACGGTCCGCGCCGCGTGGAACGCGTACAGCACGCCCATCGACTACGGGCTGACCGATCTCGACCTCAAGAAGATCGCGGCGCTGATCGACGCGCGGATGCCGAGCCGCTTCTACTACACCTCGTTCCGGAACAACGAGTTCGACACCCACGTCCACCAGGGGAACCTCCACCAGCGGATCCTCACCTACACTTCGGACGCGGTGGCGGGATTCGTCGCCGACCTCCAGCGGATCGGGCGCGACCGGGACGTGGTCCTGATGGTCTTCTCGGAGTTTGGGCGTCGCGTGCCCGAGAACACAAGTCTCGGCACCGATCACGGCGCGGCGAACACGATGTTCGTGTTCGGGACACCGGTCCGGGGCGGCCACTACGGCGAGCGCCCGAGCCTCACCGAGCTCGACCCCGGCGACAACCTGCTCTACACGACCGATTTCCGTCGGGTCTACGCGACGATGGTGAGCGGGTGGCTCGGCTCGCCCCACGCGGACCCGCTCCTCGGCGGACACTTCGAGCCCTTCCCGATGTTCGCGTAGACGCGGATCGGGCCCGGGCCATCCCCCGATCCGGGTTTGCGGGGAAGCGCGGGCGCGCCCGGGGGCCCCGAGGTCCGATACGCGGGGGCATGTGGGAAGCCACCGTGCTCGACGCGATCATCCGCGGTGCCCTCGACCCGCCGGGCGGGGAGTGGGACGCCGAAGCGGTGGTGACGGCGCTCCGCGCGATCCGATCCGATCGCGCGCGCGTCGAGGCCGTCGAGAGCGCGTCACCCTCCGCCGTCCTCGAGACGTTTCTCGAGGTCTACCGGGGCGACACGGTCTAGGGCTACGCGTTCGCGCTCCCGCGGGTCGGCAGAGCCCTACGGTACACTGCGCCGAACACCCGTTGGAGGACCGCGATGTTTTTCGAAGGCGCCATCTCCGCCGATTCCCACATCCTCGAGCCGCCGAACTGCTACAGCGACTTCATCGACCCGAAGTACCGCGACATCGCCCCCCGCGTCGAACGCATCGACGGACGGGGCGACGCCTTCGTGATCGAGGGGATGCGGGGCAAGGTGCCGATCGCGCTGATCGACGGCGCCGGAAAGAGCGTGAAGGAGATCCAGCGTTTCGCGAAGACCGCGACCTTCGAGGACTGTCGGCTGAGCAGCTGGGATCCCCGCTACCGGGTGGCCGACCAGGATCGCGACGGCATCGCGGCCGAGGTGCTCTACGCCTCGGTGGGGATGGCGCTCTGCACCCACCCCGAGGCCGACTACAAAGACGCGTGTATGCGGGCCTACAACCGCTGGCTCGAGGGTTTCTGCGCCGGGGCGCCGGAGCGTCTCTTTGGGCTCGGGATGTGCGCGGTGAAATCGGTCGACTCGGCCATCGAGGACTTTCGGCGGATCAAGGAGCAGGGCTTCGTCGGGGTGATGATGCCCGGCAACCCCGCCTACGAGGACTACGACCACCCCGACTACGACGCGCTCTGGGAGTGCGCCGTCGACCTGGGGCTCCCGATCTGCTTCCACATCCTGACGGCGAAGGAGGGCGACATGAAGTCGGCCTTCAAGCCGACGCGCGGACACCGCATCAACGGGTTCATGCAGATCATCCGGGCGGTGCAGGACGTGATGGGGATGATGGTGCTCGCGGGCGTCTTCGAGCGGCACCCCGGTCTCAAGCTGGTGTGCGCCGAGGGCGACGCGGGCTGGATGCCCCACTACATGTATCGGATGGATCACGCGGCCTTCAACAACGCCGAGGACGGCATCATCGACGGCCTCTCGAAGCTCCCGAGCGACTACATCAAGTCGAACGTCTGGATGACCTTCCAGGACGACTGGGTCGCCTTCAAGACCCGGGACCTGATGAACTCTTCGCAGCTCTTGTGGGCGAACGATTTTCCCCACACCGATTCGACGTGGCCCAAGTCGCAGGAGCTCCTCGCCGAGCACGCGTCCTCGCTCTCGCCCGACGAGACCCGCGCCATCCTGCGCGACAACGTGGCCGGCGTGTTCTCGCTCCCCGTCGGCAACGCGTAGCGGAGGACGGGGCGATGCGTTTCGGTGTCTTCGATCACCTCGAGCTCCGCGGCGACGACCTGGCTCGGCTCTACGACGAACGCGTCGAGTACGTCCGCGCCGCGGACCAGGCGGGATTCTGGGGCTACCACAAGGCCGAGCACCACATGACGCCGCTCGACGCGGCGCCTTCGGGCAACCTGATCTTCGCGATCCTGGCCCGCGAGACCGAGCGCATCCGCTTCGGGCCGCTGGTCTATCTCCTTCCCTTCTACCACCCGCTGCGTCTGATCGAAGAGATCTGCATGCTCGATCAGCTCTCGGGGGGGCGTCTCGACGTGGGCGTAGGGCGGGGGATCAGCCCGGCCGAGCAGCTCCACTGGGGGATCGACCCGGAACGCGCTCGGGCCGAAACCGAGGAGATGATCCAGATCCTGGCCCAGGGTCTCACCACCAGGGTCCTCGACCACGAGGGTGAGTTCTTCCAGTTCTCCAAGGTGCCCCTCGAGGTCCAGCCCCTGCAAAAGCCCCGGCCGCCACTCTGGTATCCGGGCAATATCGAGTTCGCCGCGCAACACGGGATGCACACGGTGACCTTTGGGGCGCCCGCGATGGTCGGCGCGGCGGCCGAGCAGTACCGCGAGATCGCCGGGACCCGCGCCGGCAACGCGCTCAACGAGGGGGAGCCGATCATCGGCGGCGCCCGCCACATCTACGTCGCCGACGACGAAGCGAGCGCGGTGTCGCGCGGCCGGGCCTCGTGGGCGCGCTACACGGCGAATCTCACCAAGCTGTGGCGCGAGGCGGGCATTCCGCTCGGCGAAGGGGGGGTCCCCGACCCCACCGTCGGCGGGGACTTCGACCGCGCCCGCGAGATGCGGGTGGTGGTAGCGGGATCGCCCGAGCAGGTGGCCGAGGACGTCGCCGGCTTCGACGAGCACGGCTGCTACTACATCGGGGCGTTCTGTTGGGGAGATCTCACCCACGCCGAGTCGATGGCGTCGCTCGCCCGCTTCGCCGAGCGGGTCATGCCACAGTTCTCGGACTAGCGGGGAGGTGCCGCAGTGTTCGGAAGCGGGGGATGCGGCAGTCTCCGGACGGGCGGGGATGCGTGACACCGCGGTCTCCCGACCGGCGGAGGACGCCGCAGTGACCCGAGCGAGGATTCCGAAGGAGGCCGCCGTGCGTTGGTTGCTCGTCTTGACCCTGCTGGTTCCCGGCTTCACCGTCCCGCCCGCGGCCCTGGCGGATCCCTGGTCCGGGGCCAGCGTGGCCCTCGACGCCGTCGGGGTGCAGCTCTCGCGCCGCACCCTCTACGCGTTTCGAGACGCGAGGTCGACCGCCGACCTGCGTCTCGAGCCCCGCGAAGAGGTCGTCTGGCTCGGGTCGCGGGGCCAGGTGGCGGTCGTCCTCACCACGAAACGCGTCCTCGGCGTGACCCATCGCGCCGGCTGGCGCAGCTACCGGCTGCGCAGCGAGGACGGAACCCCGATCGCGAAGCTCGGGGGTCGGGTCGCCCTCGTCATCACCGAGCGCCGGGTGCTCTCTCTCGACGGGCGCGGCGGGGCGCTCGCGGTGCGGCGTCTGGGCGCCGGCGAGCGCCACCTGACGAGCGACGTGCACGAAGACGTCGCCGTCGCGGTCACCAACCGACGCGCCTTTGGCTTCGCGGGGGGGCGCGCGTTCCGGAGCGAGGTCCCGATCCGCGCCCAGGAGCGCTTCAACAGCCTCACCGTGCTCGGTCGGGCCGGGACGGTGGAGACCTCCCGGCGTTTTCTGGTGTTCAGCGGACTCACCGGGCAGTGGATGGACGAGCGACGCGCCTTGCGCTGAGCCCGCCCGCTACTTGAGCTTGGCCTTCCAGCGGAGCTCGGGTACCCGCTTGCCCAGCAGAAAGGCGCGGATCATCCCGTTCGCGACCTCGGGGACGTCCTGTTGGATCCAGTGGGAGACCCGCGGGAGCATCCGCAGGGTGAGGTCGGCCACCAGCTCGTCGGTGCCCCGCACCGTCTCGGGGCCGAGGGCCATGTCGTCTTCGCCGTAGAGCAGCAGGGTCGGCACCTCGATCACCGGAAAGCCGAGCTTGCGCTGTCGCCAGGCGCCGCCGCGTACCAGGGCTCGGTAGTAGTGGATCATCGCCCTCGCACCGCCCGGGCGGCGGGCGTTGTCGCGGTACACCTGGCAGTCGGCGTCGCTGAATCGTTCGGGGTAGAGCGCGGTCTCGCGCATCAGCTCGCCGGGGTCGCCGCGTCGCAAGAGCCACTCGGGGAGGCCCGGGAGCTGGAAGAAGAAGACGTACCACGATTTGCGGAGCTGACGCGGGAGCCCCAGCGCCTTCATCGCCGGAACCGGGTGGGGCGCCGCGAGGACCACCAGCCGCTCGAGGGGTCGGAGCCGGCGGGTCGCGAAGTACCACGCGATCACGCCGCCCCAATCGTGGGCCACGAGGCTGACCTCGTCGTACCCCGACGCGTCGATCAGCCCGGCGACGTCGTCCATCAGCGCCTCGATGGCGTAGTCGGCGACCGCCTGGGGACACGAGCTCTTGCCATAACCGCGCAGGTTCGGCGCCCACACCTCGTAGCCGAGCTCGCCGAGCATCGGGAGCTGGTGTCGCCAGGCGTGGGCGTGCTCCGGAAAGCCGTGAAGACAGAGCGCGAGCTTTCCGTTCGCCGTCTCGGGATCGGGTCGGAGACGGTCGACCTCGAAGGTCAGACCGTTGGCTTCGATGAAGGTGGTGTCGACGGGCATGCGGGGGGTCCTGGACGACGGTGGCTAGATCGCGCGGCTCTCGATGACTTCGCGCAGGAGGTGGCGGTGACACTCGCGGGTCTCCTCGGCGCAGTGACACAGGATCGTCACGTTGCCCTCGGCCGCCAGGTGTTTGAGCAGACGCAGGGTGAACTTCTGCCCCCGGTTGCGGATCGAGCGGTTGTCCGCGTCGACCGCGCTCTCCGCGAAGAGTTCGGCCCGATAGCGACGGGCGAACTCGCGGAAGCGGATCTCGCCCCGCTGAAACGCGCGCAGCAGCGTCTCGCTCGGGCCGAGGTTCGCCATCCACACGTCGTAGCGTTCGGCCGGGAGCCCGCGCCCGCGAAACCGGGTCGCGAGCACCCGGAGGCCGTCCTCGGCGGTCGGGGGGGAGTGCACCGATTTCGCGAAGAGCACCGCGCTCCTCCACTGGGGGAAGAGGCATCCTAGTTGTTCGCGCCCCTCCGGTCACCCGCGCGGGCTCGCCGCCCATCCGATCTGGTCGCTACAGTCCGTGACTCCGTCACCCGGGGTCTCGCACCGATGTCCGCACCCGCTCCCCCCGACGCGCCGCCCGCCGAGAGCGATCTCCTCGGCCGGGTGCTCGGCTTCTGCCGCGCGCTCAAGGCGGCTGGGGTGCCCGTGAGCCACCGCCGGGTGATCGACGGGACCCGCGCGCTGGGGCAGGTCGATTGGAGCGTGCGCGACGACTTCCGCTATGCGCTGCGCGCGAACTTCGCGAGCAGCCCAGCCGAGGAGGTCGCCTTCGACCGTGTGTTCGACGCCTACTGGCTCGAGCGCGAGTCCGAAGGGCATCGCATGAAGATGCGCACCGAGTTTCTACGCGGCGACCTCGACGAGGGCAGTCGCGAGGAGCACGAGGACGCCGAGGGTCGTCCCCTCGACTACAGCGCCGAGAAGACCGCGCGCGAGCCGAGCCTCCTCGACCGTTGGGACGAGGAGGCGCCCCCCGTCGACGCCGCGATCCGCGAGCTGGCCCGGCGGCTCGCGACGCGTCCGAGCCGGCGTGTGCGTCCCGCCGCCCGCGGCCCCCGGGTCGACCTGCGTCGCACCCTGCGCGAAGGGGCGCGGCGCGGTGGCGACCTGGCGTTCCTCGCCCGGGCACAGCGCCGGGTGCGCAAGACCCGCATCGTCATGCTCTGCGACGTGAGCGGCTCGATGGATGCCTTCAACCCCTTTCTGCTGCGCTTGATGTTCGGTCTGCAGAAGGAGCTCAAGAACTCCCGCACCGTCGTCTTCAGCACCCAGTCGACCGAGATCAGCGCGTTGCTGCGACGGCGCAGCGTGGCGCAGACGCTCCACGAGGTCGGGCGGGCGGTGCGTCACTGGTCGGGGGGGACCGACATCGGCCAGGCCCTCGGCGAGCTCAACCGCGGCATCCTGCGCGAGGGCTCGCCGCGCTCCACCGTCGCGATCCTGATCAGCGACGGCTACGACCAGGGGCGCACCGAGCGCATCGCCGAGGAGATGCGCGCCCTGCGCCGCCGGGTGCGCACCGTGGTGTGGATCAACCCGATGTACGGGAGCATGAGCTACCAGCCCACCGCGAAGGGGATGCGCGCCGCGCTCCCCTACATCGACCACTTCCTGCCGGCCTGGGACGCGGCATCCCTGCGCATCCTGGTGCGGGAGCTGGCCGCCGTCTAGGCCGTGTCCGCCCGGGCGGGGCGCGCTCGCCGAGCGCGATCTCGAGTACACTGGGGCCCTCTCCAGAACCTCCTTCCGAGCTCGGAGGATCGATGTCGGACTACACCTCCCACCCCGTGCGCAGTGTCGACGAAGTCCAGGCCCTGGTCGGTGGCGAGCCCCACGCGATCGTGCCCCACAAGCTCTTCGACCACCTGGAGCCGCGTTCGCGGGAGTTCATCGCCCGGTCGCCCTTCCTGCTCCTGGCGACCAGCGACCGCGAGGGACACCTCGACGTGTCGCCCAAGGGCGACGGGCCGGGCTTCGCCTTCGTAGAGGACGAGCACACGCTCTGGATTCCGGACCGCAGCGGCAACAAGCTGATCTTCGGGCTGCGCAACATCCTCGAGAATCCCCAGGTGGGGATCGTCTTCCTGATCCCCGGCACCGAGGAGACGCTCCGGGTGAACGGGCGCGCCGAGCTCCACGCGGCGCCGGCGATCCTCGAGAAGCTCGAGGCGCGCGGACGCCCGGCCATCGTCGGGATTCGCGTCGCGGTGGAGGAGTGCTTCTTCCACTGTGCGAAGGCCTTCAAGCGCTCGCACCTGTGGGACCACGCGAGCTGGCCCGATCGTTTCCGGATCTCCTTCGGGGAGCTCCTGGCGCCGCGGATGGGCAAGGACGTCGAGAGCGTCGCCAAGCAGATCGACGAGCTCGTCGAGGAGGACTACCGCTCGGGCCTCTAGGCCCTCCGCGCTAGTCGACGTCGACGGGCGGGATGGTCTCGGAGAGCTTCTCCCAGACCTCTTCGTCGCTCATGGCGTAGAGGTCGGGGCCGCCGGGCGGGAGCTGCATCGGGAGCTGCGCCGGGTCGACCGCGGCCTGGGGCACTTTGCCGCCCTGGGACACGAAGGGAGCCGGGTTCTTGAAGCGTTTGAGCTCTTCCTCGTCGATGCCGCACAGCGCCTGCACCTCGGGGTCGACCCACGCGTCGGCGTTGATCGGGGCCTCGGAGGTCGAGAACTCGAGCATCAGCCCCTCGGGCCCGGCGAAGTAGATCGACTGACAGAAGCCGTGGTCGATGGGTCCCCACACCCAGACGTCGTGGGAGCGCAGACGATCGCGCATCGCCAGCAGGTCGTCGAAGCTGTCGACGTTGAGCGCCACGTGCTGCATCGCGCCGGGTGCCACCGGTGCGCCGGTCCACGGCGCGTGGGACACGCCGGGTACGGGCTCGATGTCGTCCATCTCGGGGCCCTGTACGAAGGCGATGCACGACTTCCCCATCTGGACGAAGCCGTGGAAGGTGTTCGGGATGCCGTGCATCCAGTAGAGCGCGACCAGCTCCATCCCGCAGGCCTGGGTAAAGAACTCGATCTGCGCCTTGATGTCCCTGGTGGCGATCGCGAGATGGTGGAGACCGTTCGGGAGACCCATGGATTACACCTCCGTGTGGCATCTCTGGAGGGTACCAGACGGGGCCTCCGCCGTGGCGCGTTTCGCGGCGACGTCGCTTCGCCAGAGTTCGCGCTGGGTCTGGAACACCACCGCCGCGAGCACCAGGGCCGCGGCCCCCGCGAGCCCCGGGAGCCAGGCGGCGAGCCAGCCGGGCCCCAGGACGACGACCGCGCCGTTGAGGGCCAGGAGACCGATCCGGGTCTCGGTGGGGCCGACCCCGAAGTGGCTGATGCGAAACACGCCGGTCGCCCCGAAGGCCAGGAAGGAGTGCGCCATCAAGGCCCCCGAGAGCGCCACGAGCAGCGCCAACCAGGGGAGGGCGTTCGCCGGGAGCACCCACAGGTAGGCCAGCCAGAAGGCCCCGAGAAAGACGAAGTCGAGGAGGTGATCCATATAGAAGCCCCATCGCACCAGACCCGTGTCGCGGGCGCGCCCCACCGCGCCGTCGAAGAGATCGCTCAGGTACTGGCCGCACACCGCGACGTGGAGGCCCAAGAGCCAGAGGGGGTGGAGGTGGGCGGCGAGCGCCCCGCACGCGACCGCCAGGCCGCTCCACACCAGGGTCAGCAAGGTGAGATGGTGGGTCTCGAGCCAGCCGGGAATGTGGGGGAGGCCGCGCTCCACGAAGCGGCGCTCGAGGGGTGCGGTGGCCCAGCGACCGACCTTGCGGTCGCCCTGGAAGGAGGCGGAGTCGTTCGGAGTGGGCATCGAGGTCTCCCGGTCGAGGGGCTTGGGGTTCCGGGAGAGAGAGCAAGACGCGGGCCACCGGGGCCGGAGGCCGGAGTGCGGGGGCTTGCGCCAGACGTTGCGCGTCGGTTGCGGATGGGGCGGCCCGCGGCGCTGCGCCGGGGTACATCGGGTGTGGGGACGCGGCGCGAGATGTCCGTCGGCCGGCCGGTGCGGGACGCTGTGAGCGACGACACCCAACCCGGGCTTCCCGGTACATACGGGCATGGCATCTCCTCTGTCCGTCGCCACAGAGATCCGTCGTCCGACGCCGTCGCGCTTCGCGATCGCGCGGCCCGTCTCCGAGCCCGAGCCGACCCCGCCCCGCATCTGGGCGATCGGGGGAGGCAAGGGGGGCATCGGCAAGAGCGTCGTCGCGTCGAGTCTCGCGGTGAGCTTCGCCCGCTGCGGGCGCCGCGTGGTGCTCGTCGACGCCGACCTCGGCGCCGCGAACCTCCACACCTTCTTCGGCGAGCCCGCGGGTGGCGGCACGCTGAACGATTTCCTCCACAAACGCGTCGACCATCTGGGGGAGCTCGTGGTACAGACCTCGATTCCCCACCTCGGTCTGATCAGCGGCGCCCGGGCGCTCCCCGGCGACGCCAACCTGAGCCACGCCCAGAAGCACAAGCTCATCCGCCATTGTCGTCAGGTGCGCGCCGACGACGTGATCCTCGACCTCAGCGCGGGGTCCGCCTTCAACGCCCTCGATTTCTTTCTGGCCGCCGACCACGGGATCCTGGTGGTCGTCCCCGAGCCGACCTCGGTGGAGAACGCGTACCACTTCCTCCAGGCGGCCTTCTTCCGCGCACTCCGGGGCGCCGCCGGCTCGCCAGAGGTGCGGGAGCACATCGACACGGTGCTCGCCCGGCGGGGCCGCGCGGCGTTGCGTGCCCCACGCTGGCTGATCGAAGAGGTCGCCGCCGAAGACGTCGACGCCGGCCTCAGCCTCGCGCAGGCCGCGGCGGCGTTCCGTCCCAGCGTCCTCGTGAACAAGGTGCGGGCGTCGAGCGCGCTTCCCTGGGAGATGCGGATCAACACCCGACGCTACCTGGGCGCCGAGCTGCGCATCCTGGGCGAGCTTCCGCTGGACGACGACATCCCGGCGGCCATCGAGCAGAAACGCCAGATCCTCTCCCACGCACCCCACGGCGTCTTTGCCCGCGCCTTCGACCGCATGGTCGAGACCCACCTCTACCGCAAGCCCAACGAGACGAGCGCCGCTCCGCGGGCCTCCGGACTCGGACCCGGTCAGATCCTCGCGGCCCATCGCGCGCAGCAGAACAAGACCCGCGCCGAGATCGCCTGGCACCTCCGCATCCGCGAGGGAATGCTGCGCGCGATCGAGGAGGAGGACTTCGCCGCGCTCCCGGGCAGCCCCTACCTGCGTGCCTGGCTGATCGAGTACGTCAAGTTCCTCGGCATCGACAACCCCGAGCGTCTCATCCACCGCTATCTGGGTCGCTACCGAGGCAATCCCGGGAGTCCGTCCGAGGCGCCCTCGGGCGACACCCACTAGGGCGCTAGGGCACGACCCTCGCGCGCTGCGCCAGCGCGATCCCCACGAGCACGGCCACCCCTCCCGCCGCTTCGAGCCCTCCCGGGCGTTCCCCGAACAGGGGCCACGCGAGGAGCGCGGCGAGGACGGGTTGGAGCAGCAGCACCAGGCTGCCAAACGAGGCGGGCAATCGGGCGAGTCCGAAGGCCACGGCGCCCTGGCCGAAGCCCTGCGCCACGACCGCGAGGGCGAGCACGGGCCCCATCGCGGCCCAGCTCGCCGGGAGCACCGGCCCGGGTTCGAGGATCGCCGCGAGGAGCAGCGCCGGCGTGGCGGCGAGCCCGACGGCGGTCATCACGGCGGCGGTCGAGTGACGTCTTCGGGCGCGCTCGACCGAGAGCAGGTAGCCGGCGTAGGCAAAGGCCGTGGCGATGCCGTAGAGGTCGCCCGAGAGGGTGCCGGCGCCGCCCTCGCCGCGCCCGCCGAGGAGCAGGGTCACACCCCCCAGCGAGAGCGCGAGCGCCGCGAGGTGGAGCCGGCCGAAGCGCTCGCGGAAGAGCAGGAACGACGCGGCCGCCACCACCAGGGGCGCCAGGTTCGCGAGCAGCGTCGCGTTGGCGACGCTGGTGCGGAGGATCGAGACGTGCCACAGACACAGGTCCGCGGCGAAGAAGAGCCCCGCCAACACGAGCGGCGTCTGGAGCGTCGCGCCCGTCGTTGCCGACGCTTTGGGGGAGGCGCGCCGCTCGGAGACGACGAGGGCCAGCGCCCAGAGCGGGATCGCCAGCGCCACCCGCCACAGCGCCGTGGCCGAGGGCGGGAGCGGGCTCCAGCGCACGAGGATCGGCGCCCAGGCGATCGCCAGCGCACCGAAGAGCAGGGCGGCGAAGGCGAGCCGCGTCTCGTGGCGACCGTTACCCGACGATGACGTGCTCCTCGGTCAGCAGGATCGCGAGCCGACCCGATCCGGCGTCGGCGCTCCCGCGCGCGGTCTTGCCCTCGGCGGTGGAGAAGATCTTGTCCATCTCCTCTCTCGTGTTGAACCACACCTCGGCGACGCCGTCGTAGTCCTGATCGGGCGTGGTGCAGAGATTGATCCGGTACTCGACCAACCCGGGCCACTTCTTCACCTTGGGCGCGTGTTCGGTGAGCCACCAGGTCTTGAACGCCTCGAAATCCATTCCCTCGGGCCGCTTGATGATTCCCACTACCTTGAACATGGAGCTCCTCTCGTCGCGGGACGCGCCGCGCGGGCGTCGCGGAAGGCGAGGTCGGTGCGCTCGAGCGCGGCGTCGATCGACGCGTCGTCGTGGGCCGCGCACAGAAACAGGTTGTGATAGGGGTGGAGGTACACCCCGCGTCGCGCCGCCGCCGCGGTGAAGGCCCGGCCGATCTCGAACTGCGGGTCGTCGTCGAAGAGCAGCATCGGCATCTGGGGCGGGCCGCTCTGGCGTAACGAGAGGTCGTGGCGGGCCGACTGTTCGGCGAGCCCGGCGCGAAAGCGCTCGCCCGCGTGGACCACCCGCGCGTGGGCGTCCTCGCGCTCGGCCTGGGCGAGGGTGGCCAGCGCCGCCACCATCGGGAGCGCCGAGAACCAGAACGAGCCCGTCGAAAACACCTGCGCCGCGGCCTCCCGCGCGGCCTCGGCGCCGAGCACCGCAGCGATCGGATAGCCGTTGGCGAGCGCCTTGCTCCAGGCGCTCAGGTCGGGCGCGACCCCGAGCGCCTCCCAGCTTCCGCCGCGCCCCATACGCAGCCCCGCGCGGACTTCGTCGAGGAGCAGCAGGGCGCCGCGCTCGTCGCAGAGCGCGCGCAGACCGCGGGCGAACGCCGGGTCGACGAGCTCCTCGTCGACGAAGACGTCGTGTTTGAGCGGGCTCACCAGCACGGCCGCGAGGTCGTCCCCCGCGGCGTCCGCGGCCTCGCGCAACCCGGTGAGGTCGTTGTAGGGGAAGGTCGCCACGTTGGCGCGATCTTCGGCGACGACCCCGGCCGGGATCGGTGTGCACCAGGGTGCGGCCCCGTGGTAGGCGCCCGCAGCGACCAACACCTTGCTGCGTCCGGTGGCCGCGCGCGCCACCGTCACGCATAGGGTCGTGGCGTCGGTGCCGTTCTTCTGGAAGAGGGCCCAGTCGGCGTGGTCGACTCGCTCGACCAGCCGCTCGGCGAGTTCGACCATCGCTTCGCCCGGACCGTTGAAGCAGTCGCCGCGGGCGAGTTGGTCACGCACCGCCTCTTCGACCGCGGGGTGGCGGTGGCCCAACAGGATCGGGCCGTAGCTACACATGAAGTCGATGTACTCGTTGCCATCGACGTCACGCACCCGGCACCCCTCGCCTTCGGCGAAGTATTGGGGGAAGCCCTCCGGGAGGAGCGTCGCGTTCTGGTGGCCGTACATCCCGCCCGGGATGACGGCGCGGGCGCGTCCGCGCAGCGCGGTGTCGCGTTCGAGGGTGGGATCGCTCACAGGATTCGTCCTTCGTGTCCGCGCGACGGGTTCACGACCCCTCCGACCCGGGGCGCGGGGGATCCGCCGCCGCGGGTCCGTAGTGCTCGATCCGCGCCGCGATCGCGCCGAGCTCGTCCGCCTCGAGCAGGACCGGTCCGCCGATCGCGAGGGTGCCCCAATAGGTGCGCGCCAGCGTCTCGACCTCCCGGGCCACCCAGAGCGCGTGGAGGAGGTCGCGGCCGACGGCGATCAGCCCGTGGTTTGCCAGCAGGGTGGCCCGCCGCGATCCCAGCGCCTCCACCGCCGCGCGGGCCAGGGCTTCGCTGCCGAAGGGCTCGTAGCGGGCGCAGGGCACCTCGTCGGGCGCGGCGACGGCGATCATGTAGTGGAGTGGCGGGATCGTCTTGCGCGCGCAGGCGAGGGTGGTGGCGTAGGGCGAGTGACAATGGACGACGGCGCCCACCTCGGGACGCGCGCGGTAGATCGCAGCGTGCATCGGCCACTCGCTCGAGGGGGGCAGGTCGCCGTGGAGGACGCGGCCGTCGAGGGAGACTCGCACCAGGCTCGCGGTGTCGAGGGCTTCGGGGGCGACCCCGCTCGGCGTGATGACGAAGCCGCGACCGCGGCGGAACGAGAGATTCCCCGAGCTCCCCGGGGAGAGTCCCTCCCGCGACAGGGCGCGGACGCCCTCGAGGAGCGTGGCCGCCGGTGTCGCCTCGGGGAGCATCACCGGGCTGTGCTACGAGCCCAACCGGCGGTAGCTGTGCTTCTCGCCCGTCGTGCCGCGGTTCACGCCGACCATGCTCTGCGCCGCCTGGGTGCCGGCCACCTTGCCGTAGAGGTGGGGCCCGGCGGCCATGATGCCGCCGTCGACGGTGAGGGCGTGGCCGGTCACGAAGTGGGCGTCGTCGCAGGCGAGGAAGAGGGCGGCGCCGGCGATGTCCTCGCCCCGCCCGACCTCGGGCCAGGGCTGCAGGGTCGCGCCGAGCTCGGTCGCCGCCTCGGGATCTCCCTGGTGGAAGAGCGGCGTCAGGATGGCGCCGGGACAGATCGCGTTCACCCGGATCCGGTGCGGCGCGAGCTCGATGGCGGTCGACTGGGAGAGGTTCACCACCGCGGCCTTGGCGGCCGAGTAGGCCTGGGGGCCGTTGCCGCCACAGAGCCCCGCCACCGAGGCGGTGTTGATGATCGAGCCGCCGTCTCCCTGCTCGATCAGCACCCGCGCGGCGTGCTTGATCCCGAGAAAGACCCCGCGCACCAGCACGTGAAAGGTGAAGTCCCAGTCGTCGACGTCCTGCTCGGTGATCGGCCCAAAGGCCCCGCCCAGCCCGGCGTTGTTGAACACCACGTCGAGACGGCCAAAACGCTCGGTGGCCCGCCGCACCATCTGGGCGACGTCGTCTTCGTTCGCCACGTCCACACGCATGGCCTCCGCGCGTTCGGCGAAGCCCGCGCCGCGCAGCTCGTCCATCAGGTCCTTGTTGTTGGTCTCGTTGAGGTCGCCGACCAGAACCTGGGCGCCCTCGTCGAGGTAGCGGAGCACGGTGGCGCGCCCCATGCCGCTGGCGCCCCCCGTCACGATCGCCACCTTGCCGTCGAGTCGGCCTGCCATGTCTCGTCCTCCCGGGTCTGCGCGGCCCATCCTACACGATCGCCGCAGTCGATCCGCTTCTGGTCGAGGCGGCCGGCCTATGGGACCTTCTCCCGGCCCGCAACGGGAGATCCCATGAGCCCACGCGACCCCCTCGCCACGCGACTCTGTGACCTGCTGGGCATCGAGCACCCGGTGATCTCGGCGGGGATGGGCTTCGTGGCCCGCGCCGAGCTCGCCGCCGCGGTGTCCAACGCGGGTGGACTCGGGGTGATCGGCGGAGCGGGCTTCGCCCCGGAGCGGCTGCGCTACGAGATCCGCAAGTGTCGCGAGCTCACCGATCGGCCCTTCGGCGTCGATCTGATCCTGCCGCTGCAGATGACCAGCGGCGAGGTCCTGCTCCCGCGCCCGCCCGAGGAGCGCCCACCGCCGATGCAAGCGGGCGAGTACGACGACGGGCACGGCGAGTTCGCCGTCCACCGCGACGGCAAGCGCGTGCGCCCCGAGGAGCTGATGCAGGTGGTCGTCGAGGAGGCGCCGGCGGTCTTTGCGTCGGGGCTCGGGAATCCAGGACCCTGGGTCGAGATGCTCCACGAGCGCCACTGCACCGTCCTCGCCCTCGTCGGCACGGCCCGGGCGGCGCGCAAGGTCGCCGCCGCGGGGGCCGACGTGGTGGTCGCCCAGGGCACCGAGGGCGGCGGTCACACCGGGCGCGTCGCGACCTCGGCG
>JANQRO010000257.1 GCA_028284525.1 Myxococcota bacterium
CCCGCCCGCGCGACCCCGAGGACCGTCTCGTGACCGCGCTGCGGGACGCCGGCGCCGCCGTGGATCACGTGCCGCTGATCGAGATCCGCGCCTGTGCCCCGACCCCGACCCTCGACGCCGCGCTGCGCGAGGGACCTTCGTGCGACGTCTGGTTCGCGACGAGCCGCAACGCCATCGCGCACGTCCTCGCGCACCTCGAGCGGCTGGGACTCGCTCCGGAGGACGCGGCGCCGAGCGTGCTCTGTGTCGGAGCGGCGACCGCCGCGCGAGCGCGCGCCGCGGGCTTCCGCGAGGTCGTCGCTCCCGAAGGGGTCCACCACGCCGCGGACCTCGCCGGCTGGTGGATCGCACAGGGCCCGCGTCGCGGCACCCGCGCCCTCTTCCTCCGTGGGGAGAACGCGCGACCGGAGCTTCCCGTTCTGTTGCGCGAAGCCGGCGTCGCGCTGCGCGAAGCGGTGGTCTACCGGAGCGCACCGGTCTCGCTCGACGACTCGGAACGCGCCGCCCTCGCGAGCGCCGCAGTACTCACCTTCGCGAGCCCCTCCGCGGTGGGGGCCTACGTCGCGACCGGCGTCACACCCGCGCAGGGGGTCGTCGTCGCCGCGATCGGCGCGCGGAGCGCCGAGGCGCTGGCCCACGCGGGACTCCCGCCGCAGGTCGTCGCCCCGCGGCCGGAGCCGCGGGCGTTGGTGGAGACCCTGGAACGCTACTTCGAGGAGCGCGAGGCGAGATGAGCTTGCTCTACAAGGTGGTCGAGACGAGCGATGTCACCGACGAGGAGCTCGAGCGGATCCTGAACGAGTGGGTCGGGGCGGGCTGGAGCTTCGAGGGGTTCCACTTCGCGATGCGCGACGCGTCGAAGCGCCCGAGCATGGCCTTCGTCACCTTCACCCGCTCGGAGGACTCGGGCGGAGTCGCGGAACCACTTCGTTGATCAACCGGTCGAGGGCGGCGAGCCGCTCGCGGTGCACCGTGCCCGGCGCGGGGCGCACGACCATCAGATCCATTCCGAGCGCCTCGCGGTACTGCTCGACACGGTCGACGACCTCGTCGACCCCTCCGACGACGACGCGCTCGTCGGCGTCTCCCGACGCTTTCTCCGCCAGGTTGCGGCCGACCCGCTCGGCGATGCCCTGAAACTCCGAGGCCGCCGCGTCGCGGGCCCGGCCCGCTTCCTCGCGGCTGCCGGCGACGTGAAAGGTTCGCATCACCGGCACCTCGAGGGTCGCCGCGTCGACGTCGTCGGGGAGCCCGTCCCGGTGCCGGGCGTAGTTCTCCTCGAGCACGTCGAGGCGCTCGAGGGGCGACGCGAGGTAGGGAAGCCCGCGGCTCGACGCCTGGCGCAGCCCTTTGGGCCCGAAGGCGGCCACGACGACCGGTGGGTTGGGCTGTTGGACCGGCAAGGGCAGGTCGGGGGGAAAGCCCTCGCCCCGTCCCGTCCAGGCGTCGAGGATCGTGTCGAGGGCCTCGTCGAAGCGGTCGCGCTTCTCCTTCGGGTTGACGCCAAAGGTCCGAAACATCAGCGCTTCGAAGCCGCGTCCCACCCCGAAGATCACGCGGCCTCCCGAGAGCTGATCGAGGGTCGCCACCTCCGCCGCGACCCGCCACGGGTCGTGGATCGGGATCAGGATCGAGGTGGTGGCGAGACGCAGCTTGCGTGTGCGCGCCGCGACCGCGGCGAGGGTGAGCAGCGGGGACGCGGTGGCGCCGGCGCGAAAGTGGTTCTCGGGCAGCCAGAACGAGTCGTAGCCCAGCGCGTCGGCGCGCTCGATCAATTCCATCGACTCCGCCCAGCTCTCCGGCTCTGCGGGGCCGTTGAGGGCGAGCCCCACGCGCAGCGGGCGACGCGGGGGCGGGGGCGCAGCCTCCCGGTTTTCGTATCCAGACGTCGTGGCCATGAAGTAGACTCGCCCGGTGGAACCGACCCGCGTCCGCGAGCTCATGCAAACCCGGATCGTGACCGTCAGTGTGACGGAACGGCTCTCGACGGTCGACGATATCATGCGTCTCGGCGGCGTCCGTCACATGCCGGTGGTGCACCAGGGACAGCTGGTCGGTGTCGTGTCGGAGCGAGACCTCCTCCGCGCCTCGCTGTCCCAGATCGGCTCCTTCGATCGCGAGACCCACCGCGCCTTCCTCCACGCCGTGGCGATCGCCGACGTGATGTCGAAGCCACCGACCACGGTGGAGCCCGACGAGACGGTGCGCGCCGCCGCGCGGCTGATGGTCGAGCGCCGGATCGGCTGTCTTCCCGTCACCTGCGACGGCGTGTTGCAGGGTCTGCTGACGGAGACCGATGTGCTCGGCTGGGTGGCCCGGTCGCAGGACGAGGGCGAGGGCGCGGAGTCGCGTGTCGAGCGGGCCCGCGGTGGCGAGTCGCCCCGATCGACGCGACCGGGGCCATCCCGAGATTGACAATTCCCGCGGGGGTCTCGTACCCTCGCGCGCTCCGACCCGCCACGGGTCCAGCTCGGTGTGACGGAGAGCGCGCATGATTGAATCGGTACTGATCGCCACCGACGGTTCGGAAGCCGCTGCGGCCGCGGAGAACTACGGCGTGGCGTTGGCGAGCCGTCTCGGGGTCCGCCTCTCCTGTTTGAGTGTGGTGGAAGAACGCGTGACCCGCGGACTCCGCGCCGAGGGACTCGCGGTCGACCCGCCGCCGGTCGGGGCGATCGACACCTTTCTCGAGGCGCGCGCCGAGGCCGCCATCCGACGGCTGGTGGAACGCGCTCGCGGCCGCGGGATCGACGCCTCCGCCGAGACCGCCCGCGGCGTGGCCGACGACATCATCGTGGACCGCGGCAAGCACCACGACCTGATCGTCCTCGGTCGCGACGGCGAGCACGCCCGCGCCCGCACCGTGCTCATCGGCTCCACCGTCGACGGCGTGCTGCGCAAGACCGCCAAGCCCGCCGTCGTCGTCCCGAGCGGCGCCGGGCTCTCCGGCCCCGTCCTCCTGGCCTTCGACGGGTCGCCGGGGTCGAAGCTCGCAGCGCGGATCGCGGTCGATCTCGCCGGTCGGCTCGCCGAGGCGATCCACGTCTTCGTGGACTCGAAGGACAAGGGCCGTTCCGCCGCCCGCTTCGACGAGGTGCGCCGGCTGCTCGGCACCCCGACCGTCCCGGTCCGCGAAGCCGCGTCCACGCTGGGTCGCCCGGACGCCAAGATCGTCGACGCAGCCCGGGAGGCGAACGCCGGCATGGTGGTGATGGGCGCCTACGGACGCAGCCGGATCCACGAGTACTTCCTCGGCAGCAACTCGGCGGCGGTGGTGCGGACCTCGCCGGTCGCGGTGCTCCTCGCCCGCTAGTGGTCCAGGTCCCGGAGACGACGCTTCGGGCCATCGCGGAGCAGCTCGACCGCCCGGTCGAGGGAGACCCGGAGACCGCGATCTGCGGGGTCGCGTCGATCGTGAGCGCGGGCCCCGGAGACCTGGTGTTCGCTCGCGCCTCGAACTATCTCGAGGCCCTCTCCCCCGGCGCGGCGGCCGCCGTTATCGCCCCCGACGGGGTCGACGTGGGCGATCGCGCAGCGCTGCGCAGCGATCAGCCCGAGCTCGACTTCGCGTCGGCCCTCGAATGGATGACCCGCGCCTGGCGCCCCGCACCCGGGGTCGATCCGGACGCGACGGTGGCGCCCGACGCCGAGCTCGACCCGAGCGTGCACGTAGGGCCGCGAGCCGTGATCGGTGCGGGTGCGGTGATCGGCGCCGGCACGGTGCTCCACGCCGGGTCCGTCGTGTGCGCCGGCGCCCGCGTCGGGCGCGACTGCATCGTGCACCCGACGGCAGTGATCCGCGAAGGGGCCGAGGTCGGCGACCGCGTGTGGATCCACGCCTCGGCGGTGATCGGCAACGAGGGCTACGGCTACACCTTCGACACCAACGGGCGCCCCCGCAAGATTCCGCAGGTCGGCCGCGTCGTCCTCGAGGACGACGTCGAGATCGGCGCGGGGACGACCGTGCAGCGCGGCAGCCTCGACGCGACCCGCATCGGACGCAACGCAAAGATTGGCGATCTCTGTGTGATCGGTCACAACTCCGTCGTGGGGGAGGACGTGATGATGATCGGGCACACCGCCATCGCCGGGAGCGTCACCATCGAGCGCGGAGCGATCATCATGGGCCAGGTCGCGATCGGCGGTCACCTCACGATCGGCGCCGGCGCGCTGATCGGCGCGCGCTCGGGCATCCACAAGGACGTGCGGCCGCAGGCGCGGGTCTACGGCAGCCCCGCGATGGAAGAGCGCGCCTGGCACCGCAGCACCGCCGCTGTGAGCCGCCTCCCCGAGCTCTTCCGCCGCGTGCGAGACCTGGAACGTCGCACCGACGGTGGCGACGGAGAACCCGAGTCATGAGCCCGGTCGCCAGGCCCGAAGGGATGCGATGAGCGACTCCCCGGGCTCCAGCCTGGTGGAGCTCCGCGCCCGCGCGCGCGCCGCCGAGGACCTGCGCTCGACGCGGGCGTTGCTGCGTCGCCTCGACGCCGACACGCGGTCGGGGGCGCAGGTCCTGGCCCGCCAGCTGCGACGGCGGGAGAGTCGAATGCTCGACGAGCGCCGCCGACAGCGCCGGCTCTTTCGTCTGCACGCCGAGCTCTTCCGCGCCGGAGACCGTTGGGTCGCCGGGGTGGATGAGGTCGGGGTGGGCCCGTTGGCGGGGCCGGTCGTCGCGGCCGCCGTGATCCTGCCGCGTCGCGTCCGTCTTCCCGGGCTCAACGACTCGAAGCAGGTGCCGCCCGCGGAGCGCGAGCGCCTGGCCACCGCGATCCGCGAGCAAGCCGTCGCGTGGTGCGTGGGCGAGGCCGCGGTCGACGAGATCGATCGGATCAACATCTACTGGGCGGCGCTCCTGGCGATGCGTCGCGCCGTCGAGGGGCTGGCGCGGGCTCCCGACCGCGTGCTCGTCGACGCCCGCACGATTCCCGGCCTCACGGTGCCCCAGCGCGCGTTGGTGCGCGGCGACGGTCGCGACGGCTCGATCGCCGCCGCGTCGATCCTCGCGAAGGTCCACCGCGACGGGTTGATGTGTCGACTCGACCGCCGGTTCCCGGGCTACGGATTCTCCCAGCACATGGGCTACGCCACCGCCGCCCACCGCCGCGCCCTCGCACGCCGCGGACCCTCGCCGATCCACCGCCGCTCCTTCGCGCCCTGCGCGCCGCGCTAGCCGGCACAGTGCCGGACACGTCGGAGGCCGCCGGTCCGCGCATCCGGGAGCATCTCGACGATTTCCGGGTCGAGGAGCTGCCCCTCTACGCGCCGAGCGGGGAGGGGGGACACACCTTCGTCTGCATCGAGAAGCGCGACCGCAGCACCGAGGAGGTGGCGCGCTCCCTGGCGCGGCTGGCCGGCGTCGGCGCCCGCGACGTGGGGTACGCCGGACGCAAGGATCGCCGGGCGGTCGCGCGCCAGTGGCTCTCGGTGCCCGGTCTCGAGCCGGCGCGCGCCCTGGCCTTCGAGGAGGACGGGCTCCGCGTACTCGAGGCGGTGCCCCACGCCCACAAGCTCCGCGTGGGCCAGCTCGCGGGCAACCGCTTCGAGCTCCGGGTTCGCGGCGTCGCCGACCCCGCGTCCCTCCGACCGCGCTTCGACGAGATCGCGCGACGCGGCTTTGCGAACCGTTTCGGTCGGCAGCGCTATGGGCGCCGCGGAGACAACGCTCAGCAGGCCCGAGCGCTCCTGGCCGCGGGACGGCGACCGCGGGACCGCCGTCAGCTGCGCTTTCTGGTCTCCGCCCTTCAGGCCGAGGTCTTCGACGCGGCCCTGGCCGCCCGGAGCGCTCCCCTCGACGCCGTCGAAGCGGGGGAGGTGGCCCAGGTGCGCGAGAGCGGTGGGCTCTTCGTCGTCGAGGACGTCGCCCGGGAGAACGAGCGCGCCCGTCGCTTTGAGATCAGCGCCACGGGGCCGATCTTCGGCACCCGGGTGCTCGCACCCACCGGCGCGCCCGGCGTCCGCGAAGCCGCGCTGCTCGCC
>JANQRO010000258.1 GCA_028284525.1 Myxococcota bacterium
CCCGGCCCGCGACGTCGCGACCGTCGCCGCGTGCGCGGTGGCGGCGTTCGCCGGGGCCGACGCCCTGCGTGTCCACGACGTCGCCGGCGGGGTCCGCGCCGCCACCGTCGGCCGGGCGCTGCGCGAGGCGGCGGAAAGGCGAGCGGCGTGATCGAGTTCGTCTGGGAGTGGCTGCGGGGCATCTTCGCCCAACTCTCGGAGAACTTCGGGCTCCCCGACCTCTTCGACATCGCCCTCGTGGCGTTCGCCATCTACTGGCTCCTGATCCTGATCCGCGGCACCCGCGCGGTACAGATCCTGGTCGGGCTCTTGATCCTGATCTCCACCGGACTGCTCTCGGAGCGGCTCGAGCTGCGCGCCACCGACTGGATCATCGACACGTTCCTGGGCTCGGCGGTGATCATCGTGATCATCCTCTTCCAACAGGACATCCGGCGGGCGCTCGCCCGGGTGGGGCGCGGCGTCTTTCGCGGGGTGACCCACGGCGAGGAGTCGCAGATCCTCGAAGAAGTGGTGCGCGCCACCCAGGTGCTCGGCCAAAAACGCGTCGGGGCGCTCATCGTGCTCGAGCGCGAGACCCAGCTCGGCGATCTGATCGAAGCCGGGGTCGCCCTCGATGCCGAGGTGAGCCACGAACTCCTCGTGGCGCTCTTCCTGCCCTACTCGCCGCTCCACGACGGTGCCGTGGTGATCCAGGACGGCCGGGTCTCCCAGGCCGGCTGCATCCTCCCCCTCACCCTGCGCGCGGACCTCCCCGACGGGGTCGGCACCCGGCACCGCGCCGCGGTCGGCATCACCGAGGAGACCGACGCCGTGGTGATCGTGGTCTCCGAGGAGACGGCGACGCTCTCGGTGGTCTACTCCGGGGAGATGCTCCGCGACCTCGACGGTCCGCGGCTGCGCGAGTCGCTGCGCGACATCATGGCGCTACCGGCCGGCGCGCCCCTCGAGGTGTCCCGGGGCGAGGAGACCGACGCCGAGAGCTCGGTGTCGTCGGCCTTGCCCGAGGCGGGTCAGGCGGCGAAGTCGTGAGGATCCTCTCGAACTTTCGCTACAAGCTCCTCTCGCTGGTGATCGCCGCGTTCATCTGGTTCATCGCCCAGGGCCAGACCGATATCGAGAAGAGCTTCCAGATTCCGGTGGTGCTCGAGGGACTCTCGGAGGAGCTGGTGGCGACCGAGCTCAGCGCCGACGTCGTGAACATCCGCGTGCGCGGCAGTCGCGCGGCCCTCGACAATATCGAGACCAAAACCTTCGAATATGTGCTGCCCGGCGAGGGTGCCCAGAGCGGACCCGCCGACTTTCGCGTCGACCTGGTCGGCCTCGAGCGCAAACTGCCTCGGGGATCGACGATCTTGAGCCATTCTCCCTCCAACATCGAAGCGCGCTTCGAGCCCCGGGCCCAACGCCGGGTGCGTGTACAGCCGGCCGTCGCGGGAGATCCCGCCAACGGCTATCAGATCAGCAGCATCGTGGTGGAACCCTCCGTGGTACAAATCGAAGGGGCCCGCTCCGAGGTACTACGGCTCACCGAGGTGGTGACCGAAACGGTCGATGTGAGCGGTCTCGACGCCGACCTCTCCCGCGAGGTGGGAGTCAGCACGACGGTCGACCACGTCTGGGTGTTGGACTCCGGCCCGATCGAGCTGAGCGTCACCGTGGACGCGATTCCCGTCGAGGATGGCGAGACGGAGCCGGATCCGAGCTGAGGGAGCACGAGCCAGCGATGGCGGAACGGCTGTTCGGAACCGACGGTGTGCGCGGGCGCGCCAATGTCCCCCCGATGACCGCGGATCGGGTGCTCCAGCTCGGCCAGGCGGCGGCGCACCTGTTTCGACGTCGCGGTGGCGAGCGGCACCGGATCCTGATCGGCAAGGACACGCGGCTCTCGGGCTACATGTTCGAGAACGCCCTCACCGCGGGGATCTGCTCGATGGGCGTCGACGTCCTCCAGGTAGGGCCGATCCCGACGCCGGGAATGGCGTTCCTCACGGTGGACATGCGCTGCGACGCCGGGGTGATGATCTCGGCGAGCCACAACCCCTACCACGACAACGGCATCAAGTTCTTCGCCCACGACGGCTACAAGCTCCCCGACGAGTTCGAGCAGCGCATCGAGGAGCTGGTCTTCTCCGGAGAGCTCGACGCGATCCGCGCGCCCTCCGAAGAGATCGGCCGCGCCAAGCGCATCGACGACGCCCTCGGGCGCTACAACGTCTTCCTCAAGAAGACCTTCCCCGAGGACCTCACCCTCGACGGGCTGCGGGTGGTGCTCGACTGCGCCAACGGCGCCGCCTACCGCGTGGGTCCGACGATCCTCGAGGAGCTGGGCGCCGAGGTGTTCGCGCTCGGCGTGAACCCCAATGGGCGCAACATCAACGACGGCGTGGGCTCGGTGCATCCCGACACGATCGCCCGCAAGGTGCGCGAGCTGCGCGCCGACGTCGGGGTCTCCCTGGACGGCGACGCCGACCGCTGTCAGATGGTCGACGAGCGCGGCGAGCTCCTCGACGGCGACGTGGTGCTTGCGCTCGCTGCCGGCGATCTGGTGCGTCGCGATGCGCTGCGCGGGGGCGCCGTCGTGGCGACGATCATGAGCAACCTCGGGCTCGAGAAGGCCCTCGAAGAACTCGGGTTGCGGCTGGTGCGCACCGCCGTCGGCGACCGCTACGTCGTGGAGGAGATGCGCACCGGAGGCTACAACCTGGGCGGTGAACAGTCGGGACACCTGGTGTTCCTCGACCACAACACCACCGGCGATGGCCTCCTCACCGCGCTCCAAATGATGGCGGTGATGCAGCGCAGCGGACGCCAACTCTCGCATCTCGCCCGGGACTTCGTGCGCTTTCCGCAGGTCCTGGTGAACGTGCGGGTGAACGAGCGCCGCCCCCTCGACGAGCTCGACACGGTGCAGCGTGCCGTGCGCGGCGTCGAGAAGGCACTCAACGGGCGCGGCCGCGTCGTCTTGCGCTACAGCGGCACCGAACCGTTGGTGCGGGTGATGGTGGAGGGCGAAGACGAGACGGCGGTGTCCGAGCACGCGGAAGCGATCGCCGGGGCGATCCGCCAGGCGCTGACCGTGGAGGGATAGTGCGGAGCTTCACGGCCACTCTCGACGCGGCCGCGCTGTTGCGTGATACGACGGGCGGTGAAGAGCCCCGGCTGAGCCACCTGGCGGTGGCCGCGGAGCTCGGCGGCGCCGACGCGATCCGCGTGACCGCCACCGAAGCGTTGATGCCCGTCCACGAGGCCGACCTCTACGACCTGCGTCGGGTGGCCCACTGCTTCGAGCTCTGCATCGCGCCGACGCCGTCGCTCTTGAAGCTCGCCCTCGAGGTGCGTCCCGATCGCGTGGTGCTCTCCGAGGAGGCGGCGCCGGGCTCGATGGGGGCACCGCCGCTGGCGCCCACGGCGATTCGCGAGCGCGTGGTGCCCGCGCTGCGCGCGCTCGCCGAGGCGGTGATCCCGGCTTGTGTGCGCGTGCCCCCCGACCTCGACGCGATGAAGGCGCTCCACGGCGCCGGTGCGGCGGCGGTGGAGATCGGCACCGCCGAGATCATCGAGGGGCCCGAGCCCGAGTGGGTGCGCGGCTTC
>JANQRO010000269.1 GCA_028284525.1 Myxococcota bacterium
CCGCGGCGAGGCCGGGGAGCGCAATCGCCGCGATGGGTACGGGCCCAGAACGGGCTCTCGACGGGCCCCTCACCGGGCGGTGCTCCTTTCGTCCTTGCACTAGCGTTGGCCGCTGCGATGGTAGACAGCGCTCCGCCCACCCGCGACTCGCTCCCCTCGCGCGCGCCTCGCTACGCGCGGGCCGGACCTGTCGTGTCGGCGATCCGCTCTGCCACGCTTGCGGCGGCGTGTTGCGCACCCCTCGCAGCGGGAGACGCCGCGGCCCAGGACGCCCTCGACCTCGGCGCGGCGGTGCGAGAGGCGCTGTCGGCGAACCTCGACCTCGCGGCCCAGCGGCTGGCCCTCGCGGCGGACCGCGAGCAGATCGCGATCGCCCGGGCCGCGCTCCTCCCCCAGGTCGATCTCGCGGGCCAGGGGCAGATCCTCGAGGGCGACCGCGCGGACGGCTCCCGCGGTACCAACACCAAGCGCTCCTTCACGGTGAGCGCCAAGCTGAGCCAGGTGCTCTACGACGAAGCCGACTTCGCGCGCTTCGAGGTCCAGCAGTACGTCTACGCGGCGCAGACGCAACAGCTCGAGGCCTTCCGGCTCCAGGTCGCGGCCGACGCGGCCGATGCGTTCCTCGCCCTCGACCGGGCCCGCGCGGTCGTCGATGTGCAGCGTCGCAACCGCGACCTCACCGCGCAAAACATCGAGACCTCGCGCGCGCGCATCGCGGCGGGGTACTCGAGCGAGACCGAGATCCTGCGATGGGAGAGCCAGCTCGCCACCAACCGCGCCGACATCGCCACCGCGGAGGCGGCGCTCCTTGCGGCGCGCTTCGAGCTGAACCGGGTGCGCAACCTCCCGCGGGAGGCCGCGGTGACGGCCCGCCCGGCGACGATCGAGGAGTACGGCTTTGTCTACGGACGCCCCGCCATCGCCGCGGCGGTGCGCATCCCCGACGCCGACCGGCGGCTCCGCGACGCGCTGGTGCGGGTCGGGCTCGAACGCTCCCCGGCCCTCGCGGAGTCCTCGGAGGCGATCGCCGCCGCCGAGCGACAGCTCCTGGCCAACCGCCGGGCCTTCTGGGTCCCCTCCCTCACCCTCGTCGCGGGGGTGAACCATCTGGCCCAGAGCAGCTCCACCTCCTCCCTCGACCTCGACAAGACCGAGTGGGGGGTGGGCGCCGGGCTCGCCTTCCCGCTGCTCCAGGGCGGCGCCAAATTCGCCAACGAACGCCAGACCCAGGAGTACCTGGCGAGTCTGCGCACCCAGCGACGCGCCGACGTGGCCACCATCGGCGAGCGGGTGCGCGCCTCGCTGGCCGCCGCGAGCGCGGCGCGCGCCGTGGTGGATTTCGCCGCCGAGCAGGAGCGGGCCGCCGGTCGCTATTTCGAGCTCACCGAATCGTCCTTCGTGCTGGGGGTGGCGTCCCTGATCCAGCTGATCGACGCCCAGGCCCAGCGGCTCGCCGCCGACCTCGCCTACACGAGCTCGCTCTACGACTTCCTCCAGGCCACGGTCGCCGCCGAGCGCGAGCTCTCCTTCTTCCCCTTTCTCGAAGACACCGCCGACGTGACGACGCTGCTCGACCAGATCGAGCGGCAGGTGACGACGGCACCCTGAGCCGGGTCGAGGAGATGCGATGAGCGACCGAGGACGACGCCCCCCCGAAGCGCGCCGCACCGCGTCGTGGGCGTGGGCCGCGACCTGGGGACTCGCGGTGGGCGCGCTCGCGGCGGCGGACCCGGCGTTCGGCGAGACCTCCCACGGCGGCGCAGGGGTGGAGATCCCACCTCCCCTGGCGAGCTACGGCGACGCGGGGGTCGATGGGATCGCCGCGACGCTCGCCGGCCGGATCCGCGCCGAGCCCTTCAACCTCGTCGCGACGGCGATCTTCGCGTGCGCCATCCTCCACACCTTTCTCTCCTCGCGATTCCTCGCCCTGGCCGCTCGCGCGCGCGCCGCCCACGAGACGCGTCTGGCCTCGGGCGACGCTCCGCGCGGCTCGACGAGTGGGAGCGCCGAGCTGCTCCACTTCCTCGGCGAGGTCGAGGTCGTCTTTGGTCTCTGGGCGGCGGTGCTCGGGGCGGCGATGGTGTGGCGCTTCGATTGGGCGACCTTCGTCCACTACCTGGACGAAGGGGTCTACTTCGGCGAGGCGATGTTCGTGGTCGTGATCATGACCCTCGCCTCGACACGACCCATCCTGCGTCTGGCCGAAACGGTGATGGGCCGCGTCGCCGGCGTGCTCGGTGGCGCGCTCACGGTGTGGTGGTTCACCGTGTTGACGCTGGGTCCGCTCCTCTCGTCGGTGATCACCGAGCCCGCGGCGATGACGATCGCCGCCATGTTGCTGGCGCGGCGCTTCTACCCCCTCGAGCCCAGCGAGGCGTTCAAGTACGGCACCCTCGGTCTTCTCTTCGTGAACGTCTCCGTGGGGGGGACCCTCACCCATTTCGCCGCGCCACCGGTGTTGATGGTCGCCGACGCGTGGGGCTGGGATACCCCCTTCATGCTGGCGCATTTCGGCGTCGCCGCCGTCGTGGGGATCCTGATCTGCAACGGTCTCTACTATCTGGGGTTCCGCCGCGAGTTCGCGCTGCTCCAGGAACGCTTCGTGGCGGAGAGCCTGAAAGAGGAGATCCGACAACGCCACGTGCCCCGGGCCTTCGTGGAGGGACGGATCGACGCGTTTCTCCGCGAGCTCCGCGACGAGCTCCGGATCGACGGCCGCGTCCGCGAGATCAGCGACGCCCAGGTCGAGTACGTGCGGGAGAACGTGGAGCCCGCGCTCCTCGCCGAGGTGAAGACCCGGGGCATCGACCCCGACCTCGCGCTCCTCGTGCTGCGCGAGCGCTTCGAGGAGGTCCGGCTCGCGCGGATCCGCGAGGCCGTGCCCTTCGTGCTCCCCCCGGAGCAACGGCCGACCTTCGTCGACCCCGACTGGGATACCCGCGACGACCCGGTTCCCGTCTGGGTCATCGCGGTGCACGTCGTGTTCCTCGGGTGGACCGTCGTGAACGCGCACCACCCCGCCCTCTTCGTCGCGGGGCTGCTCTTCTTTCTGGGATTCGCCGCCGTGTCGGCACAGCATCAGAATCGCATCGACCTGCGGGCGCCGCTCCTGGTCGGCTTCTTTCTGGCCGGCCTCGTGATCCACGGCGGGCTCCAGGGCTGGTGGATCCAGCCGGTGCTCGGCTCTCTGGGAGAGCTGCCACTGATGATGACGGCGACGCTGCTCACCGCGTTCAACGACAACGCGGCGATCACCTATCTGACCACGCTGATCCCGGATCTGCCGGACGCGCTCAAGCACGCCGCCGTGGCGGGCGCGGTCGCGGGCGGCGGTCTCACGGTGATCGCCAACGCGCCCAACCCGGCGGGGCAGGCGCTCCTCAAGGGCTTCTTCGAGCACGGGGTCTCGCCGATCAAGCTGCTCGCCGCCGCGGCCCTGCCGACCGCGGTCGTCTTCAGCTGTTTCGCCCTGCTGGGCGGCTAGCCCGGCGCAAAGCTGCTCGCCCGCGCGGCGTTCCACGATTCCTGGAGTACCGGGCCCGCGCGGTCGTCGAGGAGCTGACCGGGCTCGTAGAAGTCGTAGAGCTGGTCGAAGCGCCGCACCTCGTGGGGGCTCACCCGTTCGCAGAGGTGCTGCGGCTGGAACTCGTTGGGATGGGCCAGGCCACAGGCCGCCGTCATCTCGGCGAGCCCTTGCACGGTGTTGCGGTGGAACTCGTAGGCGCGCTCGGCCTTCTCGTCGACGACGAGCGCCGCCTGGAGACGCGCGCTCTGGGTCGCGACACCCACGGGGCACTTGTTGGTGTGACAGGCCTGCGACTGGATGCAGCCCAGCGAGAACATGAAGCCGCGCGCGATGTTGCACCAGTTCGCCCCGAGGGCCATCGCCGAGGCGAGCTCGAAGCTCGCGGCGCGTTTGCCGCTCGCGGCGACCCGGAGCTGGTCGCGCACCCCGATGCCGACGAGGGCGTTGTGAACGAGGATCAGCGCCTCGCGCAACGGCGCCCCCAGGTGGTCGGTGTACTCCTGGGGTGCCGCGCCGGTGCCCCCCTCCCCGCCGTCGACCGTGACGAAGTCGGGCACGATCCCGGTCTCGCGCATCGCCTTGCAGATCGCGAAGAACTCCCGGGGCTGCCCCACCGCCAGCTTGAAGCCCACCGGCTTGCCCCCGCTGCGCTCGCGGAGCGTCGCGAGGAACTCACAGAGCTCGATCGGTGTCCCGAAGGCCGAGTGGCCCGGGGGCGAGAAGCAGTCCCGTCCCATCGGGACCTTGCGCGCCTGGGCGATCTCCTGGGTGACCTTGGCCGCCGGCAGAATGCCGCCGTGACCGGGCTTGGCGCCCTGGGAGAGCTTCACCTCGACCATCTTGACCGTCTCGGCGCGGGCCTGCTCGGCGAACATGTCGGCGTCGAAACACCCGTCGTCGTCGCGGCAACCGAAGTACCCCGTACCGATCTGCCAGATCACGTCGCCGCCGGGCTCGTGGTGGTGGACGCTGTAGCCCCCCTCTCCGGTGTTGTGGGCAAAGCCGCCGCGCTTCGCCGCGGTGTTGAGCGCGCGGATCGCGTTGGCGCTGAGGGCGCCAAAGCTCATCGCCGAGATGTTCACCACCGAGGCCGAGTAGGGCTGCGTGCACGCGGGTCCGCCCACGTCGACGCGCATCGTCCGGGCCGCGTCCTCGACGATCGGCGTCGGGGTCAGCGAATGCGTGATGTAGCCGTAGCCCTGGGCGTAGACGTCGAGCTCGGTGCCAAAGGCCTTCACGCCCTCGATCCCCTTGGCGCGGCGGTAGATCAGCGAGCGGAAGTCGCGGGGGAAGGGGCGCCCGCTGGTGTTGCTCTCGACGAAGTACTGGTGGATCTCGGGACCGGCCCCTTCCAACAGGAAACGCATCCGCCCCAGCACCGGGTAGTTGCGCAGGATGCTGTGGGCGTTCTGGAAGCGGTCGTAGATCCCGAGGAGCAGCAGCGGGCCCGTCGCGACGAGGCCCCAGTAGAAGCCCTCGTGGAGCTGGGCCAGGCCCACGCAGGCCACGACCAGCCCAAAGAGCGTGGGCATGATGTAGGGACGGATGAGGTGGAGGAGTTCCATGCGGTCGTCTTCCCGTTCTTCCCGGAACGGCCCGTCGGTCATACACTCCCGCCGACCTGACCGAGGACGCTGGAGAGACGATGGCCCGTAGTATCTGTGAGAGTCTGCTCGACATCCTAGCCGAAGCCGGCGCCCGCGAGATCTTTGGCATGACCGGCGACGTGATCAACCCGCTCTTGGAAGCGATCCGCCACGACGATCGCTTCCGCTGGATCGGGGTGCGTCACGAAGAGCACGCCGCGTACGCCGCGGCCGCGCAGTCGGAGCTCTCCGGTGCGATCGGTGTCTGCGCGGGAACCGCCGGACCCGGCGCCCTCCATCTGATCAACGGGCTCTACAACGCGCAGAAGGAAGGCGCCGGTGTCGTCGCCATCACCGGGCAGGTGGCGCGGCGCGAGCGCGGCAGCGATTTCCACAAAGAGATGGATCTCACGAAGGTCTTCGACGACGTCTGCGCCTACCAGGCGATCATCGAGACCCCGGCGCAGATGCCGCGGATGGCGGAGATCGCGGTGCAGAAGGCGCTGGTCGAGCGCTGTGTCACCCGCATCGAGCTTCCCGCCGACGTGATCGGCGAGGACCTGCCGAGCGAGCACTTCACCCATCCCCTGATCCACGAACTGCCCCGGGTCGTGCCCGCGGAGGAGCAGCTCGAGCGCGCCGCCGAGCTCCTGAACGGCGGACGCCGGGTGGCGATCTTTTGCGGGATCGGCTGCCGGGACGCCCGCGACTCGGTCTTCGCGCTGGCCGATCGCCTCTGCGCCCCGATCGTCCACACCCTTCGTGCCAAGGACATCTTCGACACCAGCACCGACCCGGTGGTGGGGATGACGGGGCTGATCGGCAACCCGGCCGGCTACCACGCGGTGCAGGACTGCGACGTGCTCCTGATGTTGGGCACCGACTTTCCCTACGACGAGTTCCTGCCCGACGGTCGCCCGATCCTCCAGGTCGACCGGGTGGTCGATCACATCGGACGGCGCGCCCCGGTGACCCTGGGGCTGGTGGGCGACGTGCGCGCCACCGTCGACGCCCTCCTCCCCCGGGTGCGCGGCGACTCCTCCGCCTTCCGCGCTCACCTCTTCAAGCTCCGCGACAAGTGGCTCGCCCAGATGACCCGCCAGGCGAGCCTCGAGCGGCGCGACGAGCCCCTCCATCCCCAGCTCTTCGCCCGCGCCATCAGCGAGCGCGCCAGCCACGATGCGATCTTCGCCTGCGACGTCGGCGAGTGCACCGTGTGGCTGGCGCGCCAGGTCGACCTGGGTGGCGGTCGTCGCATCGTGGGCGGCTTCAACCACGGGTCTCTCGGCCCCGGGCTCCCCGTCGCCCTCGGCGCCGCCTCCCTCGACCCCTCCCGGCAGGTCTGGGCCTTTTGTGGCGACGGCGGCTTCGGCATGTCGATGAACGACTTCGTCACCGCGGTGAAGTTCGACTGGCCCATCAAGGTGATCGTCTTCAACAACAGCGAGCTCGGCTTCGTGAAGATGGAGGTCGAGGTGATGGGGCTCCCCGCGAACCCGGAGGCCACGGGTCTGTTGAACCCCGACTTCGCCGCCTACGCCAAGGCCTGTGGTGGCGATGGCGTCCGCGTCGAGCACGCCGACGACATCGTCCCCGCCATCGAGCAGGCCCTCGCCTCGCCGGGGCCCTTCATCCTCGACGCCATCGTGAGCGCCGGCGAGCTCACCATGCCCCCCCACATCGAGATCTCCCAGGCCTGGGGCTTCGGCCTCTCGAAGGTGCGCGAGGGCCTCATGGCGCTCCGCGGCGACCACGAGGTCTGGAGGGAGTGGCGCGACGAGTTCCGGGCGAACGTGTTCTAGGGGGTCGGACGCGCGGGGCCGCGCGGGCGTCCTGCCCGGCTGACGCGGCGCTACGCCCGGGGCGTCTCGGAGCCCCGCTTCGCCTCGTCGTCCGAGGGGGGCGCGGCCCGCTCGCCGTGGGTCGGGGCAACGCCCGGCACGCCCAGGCTCGCGAGCTGCTTGGCGAGCTTGTCGGGGAGCTCGGGCGGGAACCCGCCTCCGCCGGGCATCCCTGGCGGAACGTCTCCGCCACCGGGCATGCCGCCTCCCGGGAAGCCCCCCATCGAGCGGCGGCCGTCGAAGCGCGATGCGAGGTTGCGCTGCCGCAGCTGGAGCGCGAGGTAGACCAGCATCACGACGATGCCGATCCCGCTCAGGGATTTGACGAGACCCGTGATCTGCTCGAGGTCCATCGCGCTCGCGCCTCCTCGTGCGTGGCGAGGTCGAAAGACGAAACGATAGCCCGGCCCTTCGCCGGGGCGCGACGCCGCGCGGGGCGCTCCGGTCTCAACCGGCGGCGTCGGGACGCGGACGCTCGCGGGTGAAGAGGGTGAGGTCGGCGCGGGGGATGTCACCCGTGTCGAGACGGCGAAGCAGCTCGCGGACGTGGGCCACGAACTCGGGGCGGTACTGGACTTCGATCACGGACCACCACTCGACCACGCCGGGCCACGAGAAGTACCAGACGAGGATCTGATCGATCCGCTCCCACTCGGCGCGGTCGACGATGCCGTCTCGGTACTTGCCGTGGAAATTTTCGAAGTAGGCCATGATGTACTGCATGAGGGGCACGAAGCGAAGCGCCTGGTCGCCGCGCAACGACGCCATCCCCAGGGCGCCCGCCTGGAAGACCTCGACGTTGTCCATCAGACAGCTCAGGTTCTCCCGCCAAGAGCGCGCGGTCTCGTCGCCGGCCAGCTTCAACTCGCGGACCTGCACCGCGAGGTAGACGAGGGTGACGAGTACCGCGACGCCCCCCACCAGCTCGCCCACCGCTCCGAGTGTCGTGATGTCCATGCCGTCCTCCTGTTGCGGCGGGAGCGTACCGCGGGCTCTCGTCGCCGCCTTCGGAGGACAGCCGTCACAAGGTCGCGGAACCTCGTCTCGCTTCCAGGACCACGCGTCGAGCCAACGACACCAAGCGCGTGCCCTCGCGTCGCGTTAACGCGGCGACCCGGGACGGCCGAAACAGAAAGCCAGGGGGTGAGCCCATGCGCTCCTACAAAGTCGTCGAGGTCAAGCAGAAGGCGCTGACCCGCACCCACCGTTTCAACGGTCGCAAGATGCAGTCCATCCTCAACCGCCACGCCGAGGAGGGGTGGCTCTTCGACAAAGCCGTTTCCGGTGAGACGCTCTTCCTCGACCGCAGCACCTGCATGCTGATCTTCTATCAGGACCACTGAGCGCCGCGACGCCCCGCCTCCCCGTCGTTCGGGACCGGCGCGACGGGCGCGTCGTCTCAGAACTCGTCCCAGGAGAGGGATTCGCGCGTCGCGGCCGATTCGGGTGCGGGAGTCCGCCGGGCCCGTCACTCGTTGATTGTGTCGCGCGCCGAGCGCACAATCCGGATGAGCCGTCTGTCATCTCGAGGAGCCTCGGACATGAGCGAGCCGCGCCAGCACACCGCGCACGTCACCTGCCCCCACGACTGTCCCGACTCCTGTCTGATGGACGTCCAGATCGAGGACGGCCGCGCCGTGCGCGTCGCGGGCAATCGCGACCACCCGTTCACCCGGGGCGCGCTCTGCGCCAAGGTCACCAAGCTGCTCGATCGCGTGTACGCACCGGAGCGTCTCCTCCGTCCGATGAAACGCGTGGGGGCCAAGGGGCCGGGCGGACGCTTCGAGCCGATCGCGTGGGACGAAGCCATCGCGCTCGTGGCTCGCCAGATGGACGCGGCCCGCGCGACCGATGGACCGCAGTCGATCCTTCCCTACTCCTATCGCGGCAACAACGGGCTCTACCAGAGCAACGGGATCGACCGGCGCTTCTTTCACGCGTTGGGCGCCTCGACCCTCGCGCGCACCATCTGTGTGGGGGGCCTCTTCGGTGCGCTCTCCTACTCCGACGTCTTCTTCGGATTCGCACCCGAGGGGCTCAAAGAGAGCCGGCTGATCGTGTTCTGGGCGTCGAATCCGATCGATACCGGTCTTCACCTCTGGCCCTTGGTCCAGGAGGCCAAGCGCCGCGGCGCCCGCCTCGTGGCCATCGACCCGTACCGCTCGCGGACCGCGCGGGCCTGCGACGAGCACGTCGCGCTGCGCCCCGGCACCGACGCCGCGTTGGCCCTGGCGATGATGAAGGTGATCGAGGCGGAAGGTCTCGTCGACGAGGACTACGTCGCCCGATACACGGTCGGATACGACGCGCTGGTCGAGCGGCTCCGCTCGCTCTCGCTCTCCGAGCTCTCCGACGCGTGCGACGTCCCGGTCGCTCGGATCGAGTGTCTCGCCCGGGCGATCGCGCAGACGCGACCGACGGCGATCCGCATTGGGATCGGCATCCAGCGCTGCGGCGGCGCGGCGGCCGCGGTGCGCGCCGTGGCCAGCCTCCCGCCGCTCACGGGGGCGTGGCGCGATGTGGGCGGTGGGCTGTGCAACGCGGGGGGCGCGCTCTTCGCCGCCCAGGACGAGCGCGCGGCGACGCGTCCCGACCTCTCGCCGCCCGGCACCCGCGAGGTCAACATGGTGCGACTCGCCGAACACCTC
>JANQRO010000284.1 GCA_028284525.1 Myxococcota bacterium
CAGGTGTGCGCCCGCTGCTCGGAGCGACTGCACCACCGCGGCATCGGCGGTCGGTCGGTTGTCGCGCCACGCGGGAACGCCCCAGGTCGTCGGGAGTCCCGCCACGTCGTAGGACTCTTTGATCGTCATCGGGAGCCCGTGGAGCGGCCCCAGGCTCTCTCCTCGCGCCAGCGCCGCGTCCGCTCGCTCGGCGGCGGCAAGGGCGCGATCGAAATCGCGGACGACGACGGCGTTCAGCCCCTCGTCGTAGCGTTCGATGCGCTCGATGAAGTAGCGGGTGAGCTCGACCGAGCTCATCTCTCGGGCGCGCAGGCGGGCGACGAGGTCGCTCGCGCTCGCGACGGCCGGCGGAACGGAGGAGGTCGCCGTGGGGCTCTTGGCCGAGGTGTGCCCGGCGAGCGAGATGCCCGCCGCGACGCCAGCTGTCAGACCCACGAACTCTCGTCGAGACATCGGACCCATCGCTGTGTCTCCAAGGGCGTTCGGGTCCCACGGTACCAGGCGCGACGGTCTCCGGAAGCCACGAATCGCCCGTCCGGGGTCGGGACGCGCGCCGTGTGTCGCGGGGCAGAGGCCACCGGGGTGCGGCGGCCGGGCTGGGGCTGCGGGGGCGGTGCGGGATGCGCGGCGGCCGAGGCCGAGGCCGGCGTGGCGTGCTCCGGTCGTCTTCTCGACTTAGACTCCGGCCCCACGACGCCGGGGTGACGCCTCGCAAGCCTGGAGACCGCATGTTCGACTACCTGATCAAGAACGCGACGATCGTAGATGGCACGGGGGCAGCGCCCTATCCCGGCAACATCGCCGTGGAAGACGGCAAGGTCGTCGGCGCAGGCTCGGTCTCGGGACCCGCCAGAGAGACGATCGACGCGGAAGGCGCCCACGCGACCCCCGGCTGGATCGACGTCCACACCCACTACGACGGCCAGGTCAGCTGGGACGACACGATCGAGCCCTCGTTCAGTCAGGGCGTCACCAGTGTCGTGATGGGCAACTGCGGCGTCGGCTTCGCGCCGTGTCACCCGGGCGGCGAAGAGCGTCTCATCGAGTTGATGGAAGGCGTCGAAGACATTCCGGGCAGCGCGCTCCACGAAGGGATGGAGTGGGGGCGCTGGGAGACCATCGCCGAATACCTCGACTACCTGGGCACGCGAGATTTCACCCTCGACGTCGGCGCACAGGTGCCGCACTCCGCGGTGCGTGACTACGTCATGGGCGAACGCGCGCTGCGGCACGAAGACGCCACCGCCGACGACCTCCGCGCGATGTGCGGGATCGTCCAGGACGGCTTGCAGGCTGGCGCGCTGGGCTTTTCCACGTCGCGAACCACGGGTCATCGCTCGATCGACGGCGAGCCCATTCCGGGGACCTTCGCGGAGAAAGCGGAGCTCCTGGCCATCGGACGCGCGATGAAGGAGGTCGGCAAGGGCGTGTTCCAGGCGGTCCCCGCCGGCGTCGCGGGGGACCTCGTCTCCGACGAGCGGTGGACGGCCGAGCAAGAGGTGGAGCTGTTCGTCGAGGTGGCGCGAGAGTCGGGTCGCCGATGCACGTTCACCCTGGTGCAGAACATGACCCGGCCGGACGAGTGGCGCAGGTGTCTGCAGCTCGTCGCCAACGCCAATGCAGAAGGCATGGTGCTTCGACCCCAAGTCACCACCCGGCCGATCGGGCTCGTGTCCAGCCTCCGCTCCTACCACATGTTCCAGCGCCGCGAGACCTACCTGCAGCTCGAGCGCCTGCCCATGGCCCAGCGCCTCGCCGAGATGCGCAAGCCCGAAGTCAAAGCGGCCATCCTGGCGGACAAAGATGTGGAGACCGGAGTCGCTGGCCCCTTGGCCAACCTGCATCGGGTCCTCGCCGCAGCGGCCGGTGAGATGTTCCCGATCGACGTCCCGATCGACTACGAGCCCGACGCCAGCCAGAAGATCGCGGCCCAGGCCGCGGCCGCGGGGCAGACGGTTCCCGAGTACATGTACGACTTCTTGACGGCGGACGACGGGGACAAGTTCGCGATCTTCCTGGCCGCGAACTTCGTCGACGGCAACTTCGACGTCATCGCAGAGATGGTCGAAGATCCGAACACCACGATCGGCCTGTCGGATGCCGGCGCCCACGTCAACGTGATCTTCGACGCCGTCAACCCGACGTATCAGATGGTGCATTGGGTCCGAGACCGGACGCGGGGCCGACGCTTGCCCATCGAGCTCATCGTGCACAAACAGACCCTGCGCAACGCCGAGCTCTTCGGATTGGGCGATCGCGGCAGCATCCAAGTCGGCAAGCGTGCGGATCTCAACCTGTTCGACCTGGATCGCCTGGAGCTCGGCCGGCTCCAGGTGCACGAGGACCTGCCGGCGGGAGGGTCGCGGATCTTGCAGCCGGTCCGCGGGTATCGGAACACCTTCGTGAACGGTGTGAAGACCCGGGAGAACGACGAGGATACGGGCGCGCGGCCGGGGCGGGTGATCCGCGTCTAGTCTCCCATCAGACTCCGACGGGTCCCGGCGTGTCGCTCCGAGGGGGCGGCGATGCGGCCGCCCGTGGGCGGAACGCGCGGAGCACGCCGAAGGGCAGGTGCCACAGCAGCGCACCGGCGACGAGGAAGGACGCGCCGGGCCGACGCTGGATGAGCGGATGATCGAGGTTCAGCTCGACGCCGTGGCCGACGAGCGCCGCGCCCGCCACCCACAGCGCGCCGCTTCCCAGGAGCAGCACGGGGTGCACCGACACCGCGCCCGGGGCGGCGCGCAGCGCGACCGCGAAGAGCGACATCCCGACCACCAGACCCGCGATGGCGCAGGCCCCCGCTCCGCTGCCGACCGGGTAGTAGAGCTGATAGGCGCCGTAGAACGCCGCGCCCCAGAGCGCGAGGGCGAGGGCCAACCGCGCCCACCAGCGCGCGAGTCCTGCGGGGAAGGACACCAGGGCCAGCGCGAGTCCGGGGAGCGCGAAGTACACCGCGCGCTCGGTCGGCTCGACGGTCTGGAACCCTCGGGAGATGCCGAGCCACGCGATCACGCCCCCGACCAGGGCTTCGACGACACAGCGGACGCGCAGGAGCATGGGGTTCATGACGCGGGCGGACCCATCCGCCTAGCGTATCGCGATCGCACGGGAGCGCTGCGTATACTCCCTGCACCCCGAGCGTTGGAGACCCCGATGGACGATGCCCTCGCCCGACTGAGCGAACGCGTACAGCGCCTGGAAGATCTGGAGGCGATCCGTCACACCTGGCGCGACTACTGCACGTGTCTCGATTCCGAGGACTGGCGGGGGCTGGCCGACGTCTTCACCGAGGACGGTGTGGTCGAGATGGTGGGGCTCGAGAGCTTCGCCCCGGGCGCCGACGGCAGCTACCGCGGACGCGAGGCGATCCTCGAGGAGTTCTACAAGCCCGCCGTGTCGGGGATCGAGGGCAGCGGGGTATTCGCGACCGGCCACCTCAGCACCAACATGCAGATCGACCTCGACGGCGACGAGGCGACGACCCTCGCGTACTTCTTCGAGATCGTGGCCAACGAGCAGGTGCTGGTCGGCACCTACCAGCACCGCTTCCGCCGCGACCCCGATCGCTGGCGATTCGCGACCCTGCGCATCTCGGTGCGCTACCGCGCCAAGATCGAGGCGAGCGATTGCGGCGGACGTTCCCTGCGCGAGGTGCTGGACAAGCCCTTCTAGCGCAGCGCCGCGGGGACTCTCGCCCGTGGCTTCGCCCGGTCGCGAACTCCGGGGTTCTATCGATCTGGGCGCCGTCTCCGTCGTCGCGCGGCGATTTTGGGGCTACACAGCGCACCGAGACGGCCGATAGCGCTTCCCAGACCAGGCGGGGACCCTCGATGGGCACTGTGCACGGGGGCCGCGATGACGGCCCGTCTCGACACCCGATGATCTCCCAGCGAGCGCCCGTTCACGGCGAGGCGCTCTCGCTCTACCAGCACGCGTCGAAGACCTTCTTGTTGCGCACCCTGCGCGCCGGGGCGACCGCGGCGCCCGTGTTCGGCGCGCTCTGGGCCTTCGCCCTCGAATCGTGGCTCGCGCTCTCCTTCGCCACGGCGACCGCGGTCTGGGCGGGACTCGGCGCCCTGGTGGGTCGCGGGGCGAGCGTCAAGTGGTGTGGCCGCGCGGGGTGCGCGGCGCTCTTCGTGCTCTGCGCGGTCAACGCCTGGGCGCTGGGCGGCGTGCACTCGTTCGCGATCGCCTGGCTCATCACCGTGCCGATCGCCGCGGCGGTGGTCTCGAGCGAGCGCGACGCCTGGGCGTGGTCGGTGGCGATCACAGTCGTCGTCGTGGGATTCTATATCGCCGAGTCCCTGGATCGCGGCGTCGGGGGTCACCCGGGCTTCGAGGCCGAGTCGACCCTCGCGATGTACATGCTGTCGGTGGCGGTCTTCGCCACTCTCGCGGCGCTCTGGGTGCGATCCCAGCGCACCCTCGAAGGGGCGCTGCGACAGAGCCTGGCGGAGACCGAGGCCGAGACCGAGCACGTGGGGCTCCTCCTCGGCCTCGCCAACGCCGTCCACCGCTCGGACAACTTTCCCGCGGCGGGGCGCAACGCCCTGAGTCTTCTCGGCGAGAGCCTGGGTGTCGAGCGCGCGGCGATCTGGGACTTCGCCCGGGGTCGCGAGGCCGAGCCGGTGGCGTGCTTTCCCGCGGACGTGGCCGTCCCCGCAACGCCACCCGGCGACGCGCCGTCGATCGAGTCGGAGGACGGGCTCACGACGGCGAGCTACCCGATCCGCTCGGGGTC
>JANQRO010000290.1 GCA_028284525.1 Myxococcota bacterium
TCGACGGCGGCATCGTTGGCCCGCCGGCGCGACGCGCGGGGACGACGGTGCTCTACGTGTCCGGCCCAGAGGCCGAGACGATCGACGCGCTCTTCCGCGGCTCGCTCCTCGAGGTGATCCGCGTCCCCGGCGACGCCGGCGCCGCGTCGGCCCTCAAGATGGCCTACGCCTCCTACACCAAGGGAAGCGCCGCGCTGCTCCTGGCGGTGCGCGCACTCGCCCGGGCCGAAGGCGTCGAGACGGCACTGCTCGGACACTGGGAACGCACCCACCCCGCCCTCGAGCAGCGCGCCCACGTCACCGCCCGCGAGGTGGCGCCCAAAGGGTGGCGTTTCGCCGGGGAGATGGAGGAGATCGCCGGGACCTTCGCCGCCGCCGGCCTCCCGGACGGCTTCCACGCGGCGGCCGCCGAGCTCTACCGCCGTCTCGAGGTTCTGAAAGACGCTCCCGACGCCTCCCTCGACGACGTCCTCGCCGAGCTCCTGCGCTAGCTCGACGTCCCGGGCCGCCAGCAGGGCGAGGTAGGATCCCCGCCGATCCCTCTCCCTCCCACCGACTCACCACCCACGAACGGAGACCCGATGTCCGACCCGTCCCCCGCGAAGATCTACGAGTACCTCCCCAAGCTCGGCGCGTTGCGCGACGAGGTCGTCTTCGGCGACGTGTGGGAAGACCCGTCGCTCTCGAAACGCGACCGCAGCCTGATCACGGTGGCGGTCTTGACGGCGCTCTACCGCACGGACGAGCTCAGGCTCCACATGCGTCGCGCCATCGACAACGGTGTCCGCGAGGACGAGATCAAGGGACTGATCACCCACCTCGCGTTCTACGCGGGCTGGCCCACCGCGGTAAACGCCGGGCGGGTGGCGCTCGAAGTGTTGCCCGCGACGGCGCCGAAGGACTGAGCGCACCCAGCCACCCCGTCCCGCGCGAGACGCGGAGGGAGGACTCCCGTGAAGATCGGATTCATCGGGCTCGGCACGATGGGGTCGAGCATGGCGCTCCACCTCGTCGAGGCGGGTCACGCCCTCGTCGTCCACGACCTGCGCCGCGACGCCGCGGCTCCCCACCTCGAGCGCGGCGCGACCTGGGCCGCGTCGGTGGCCGAGCTCGCCGGGGCGAGCGAGGTCGTCTTCACATCGCTCCCGGGGCCCCGCGAGGTCGAGGCGGTCGCCCTCGGGCCGGGGGGCATCGGCGACGGCGCCCGCGACGGCCTCGCGTACTTCGACCTCTCCACCAACTCCCCGACGGTGATGCGAGCCATCGACCAGGCCCTCGCGCCCCGCGGCGTCGACGTCTTCGACGCCCCCGTGAGCGGGGGGCCGGCGGGGGCGAGATCGGGACAGCTCGCGATCTGGGTGGGCGGTGACGCCGAGGGATTCGAACGCTGGCGTCCGGTGCTCGCGGCGTTCAGCGACGCGCCGCACCGGGTGGGCCCGATCGGCGCGGGCTCGGTGGCCAAGCTCGTCCACAACTGCAGCGGCTACATCCTCAACAGCGCCCTCGCCGAGACCTTCACCCTCG
>JANQRO010000322.1 GCA_028284525.1 Myxococcota bacterium
CATTCACGATCCCGCCACCGGTCTCGAGGCCAAGTTCAGCCTGCGCGCGACCGCCGCGATGGCGCTCCTCGGCATCGATACGAGCGGCCTCTCGAGCTACCGCGACGAGCTCGTCCGCGATCCGGAGTTCCGCGCCGTCCGCGACCGCGTGCGGGTGCGCGGGGGCGACCCCGGACGTCCGACCTGGGCGCGCGTCGCGCTGCGGCTGCGCGACGGGCGCAGCGAGAGCCTCGAACACGACGCCGGAGTGCCCGCCGAGGACCTGGAGCGGCAGGGGCAGAAGCTGCGCACCAAGTTCGACGCGCTGGCCGGCGAGGCGGTCGGGGCGGAGCGCGCGAGGCGGATCGCCGACGCCATCGCGGGGCTCGACGGCGCCACGTCTCTCGACGAGCCCTTGGGTCTGCTCGCGGCGTAGCGACGCGCCCGCGGCGGCGCGGGGTCCACCCCGGGCTACGCTCCTCGCTACCGATGCCCGCCGTCGCTCTCCTTCTGCTCTGGTGCCTGTGGTGGGCGGTCCCCGCTGCCGCAGCGCAGCCGGTGGTTGCGGCAACCGACGCGGCGGGGGCGATCGAGACGGCCTCGCTGGGCGAGATCGCCCGCTATCCCGAAGGCTCGGCCACCGCCACCGTCGAGAGCCTCAACCGCCCGACGCTCGGGGCGGAGATCCGTGCGGTGGTCGAGGCGATCCCGGTGCGGGTGGGCGATGAAGTCGCCGCCGACCACGTGCTCGTCCGCCTCGATTGTGCCGACTACCGAAGCGCCCTCCGCGAGGCGGAATCCCGAGAGCGGGCGATCGCGGCGCGCGAGCGCTTCGCGACCCGGCGTCTCGAACGCGCCACCGAGCTGCTCGAGCAGGAGTCGGTGTCCCGTGAGATCTTCGACGAACGCGAAGCCGAGCGCGCCGCCCTGCGCGCCGACCTGGGCGCCGCCGCGGCACGGCGCGAGCGCGCGAGCCTCGACGTCTCGCGCTGTCGGGTGACGAGCCCCTTCCGCGCGTTGGTGATGGCCCGTCACGCCGCGGTGGGCCAGTTCGTGGCGGGGGGCGACGCGCTCGTCGAACTCCTCGACCTCGAGGACATCGAGGTCCGCGCCCAGATCGCGGTGCGCGACGCGCCCGCGGTCTCCCAGGCCAACGCGCTCCACTTCGAGCACGAGGGAGCCCGCTACCCCGCGGTCCTGCGCAGCGTGCTCCCCGCGGTCGACACCGCGACGCGTACCCGAGAGGCGCGGCTCACCTTCCCCGACACGGCGCCGCTGCCGGGTGCGGCGGGGCGGCTCGTGTGGCGCGACAGCCGACCCCACGTCCCCGCCGCGGTGGTCGTCGAGCGCGACGGCCGGCTCGGGGTGTTCGTCGTGGAAGGGGGTGCCGCGCGTTTCGTGGCGCTGTCCACGGCGGAGATGGGGCGCGCCGCCCCGCTCCCGCTCCCCCTGGAGACCCGCGTCGTGGTGCGGGGACATCTCGGGCTGCGGGAGGGCCAGCGGGTGTCGGCGCGATGAGCGCCCTGCGACGCTTCCTCGACAACCACGTCCTCGCCAACCTGGTCTTCGCCCTCGTCGTGGTGCTCGGGGCCCTCTCGTTTCTCCAGATGCCCCGCGCCCGCGACCCCGAGATCAACTTCAACTGGATCAACATCGTGACGGCGATGCCCGGAGCCTCCGCCCGGGACATCGAGCGCCGCGTCACCGAACCCCTCGAAGGAGCCATCGAGCGCACCGTCCGCGACCTCCGTTTCGTCTCGAGCACCAGTCGCGAGGGGGTGTCGTCGATCCTCGTGCGCTTCAACCAGCTCGACCAGCGGGTCTTCGACAAACGCATCATCGACTTGCGCCGCGAGGTCCAGAACACCTACAGCGACGAGCTTCCCGAGGAGATCGAGACGCCGCCGATGGTGATGGAGCTCACCACCTCGAACGCCTTCCCCACGGCGAGCGTCGTGGTGACCGGGCCGGGCGGAGGCGAGAACCTCCGACGACAGGCCCGCAACGTAAAGAAGGACCTCGAGCGGCTGGCGGGGGTCGATCGGGTGACGGCCCTCGGCCTGCGCGAGCCCGAGCTCCACGTGGCGTTCCACCCCGAACGGCTCGAAGGACTGGGGGTGACCCCGGCGGACCTCGCGGATACGGTCCGCGCCTACTTCCGCGACGTCTCCGCCGGCGACCTCGAGACCGGGGACGGCCAGTGGGTGGTGCGGCTCGAGGGCACCGACGACGACCCGGTGCGGCTTGCGCGGCTACCCGTCACGACGGCACAGGGGCTCGTCGAGCTCGGCGCCCTGGCGACGATCGCGACGAGCGCCGAGGAGCCCCGCGAGATCGCCCGCCACGAGGGCGAGCCCGCGGTGCTGCTCGCGGTGATGAAGGACCGCGACGCCAACGTGCTCGAGATCGTCGAGCGCATCGCCGCCTACCTCGAACGACGCAACACGCTGGCCGTCGACACCGGGGTGGAGCTGCTCCTGGTGGACGACCAGACGACGCCGACCCGTCGCGCCCTGCGCCTGATGCAGACCAACGCGGCGATCGGTTTCGCTCTGGTCCTCTTGGTCACCTGGCTCTTTCTCGGGTCGCGGATCGCGGTGCTCACGAGCATCGGGATCCCCTTCACGCTGGCGGGCACGATGATCGTGCTGAACGTGTTGGGCTTTTCGCTCAACAACTCGGTGCTGCTCGGCGTGGTGATCGCCCTCGGAATGATCGTCGACGACGCCGTGGTCGTGGTCGAGTCGATCTACCTGCGGCTGCGCGAGGGGGTGACGCCCCTCGCGGCCGCCATCGATTCGCTGCGGGAAGTCTTCGCTCCCGTCACCACCTCGGTGCTCACGACGATCGCGGCCTTCCTTCCCTTGATGCTGCTGCCGGGCATCCTCGGGGAGTTCATGAAGGTGATCCCGATCGTGGTCTGCGTCGCCCTGGCGATCAGCCTGATCGAGGCGTACTGGATGCTCCCGGCCCACGTCAACGCGGCGCGGGTCGACCTCGGGCGTCGCAGCCCGTCCCAGCCCTACCGGAACGCGGCCACCCGCTGGATTCGCCGCAACTACGTGCGGTTGTTGCTGCGGGTCCTGCGCCATCCCTACGTGTCGGCGCTGCTCGTCATCGCGCTCTTTCTCGGCTCGATCGCGGCGGTGGGGAGCGGCCGGGTGCGGGTGAACTTCTTCGAGGCCGACCCCTTGCGGATCTTCTACCTGAGCATCGAGATGCCACCGGGGTCGACCCTCGAGGACACCGCGCGTGTCGCGGAGGCCGTGGATGCGAGTACCCGCGCCGCCCTGGCCGAGGGGGAGCTCCGGGGCAGCGTCGCCTACGCGGGCCAGATGTTCACCGACACCGAGCCGCTCTACGGCGACACCGTCGGGCAGGTCCAGGTCAGCCTGCTCCCCCGATCGCGGGACGGACGCCACGTCGACGAGGTTGCCGACGCGGCGCTCGCCGCCGCGCAAGACGAGGTCGGCGACGCGTCGGTGTCGCTGTTGCGGACCTCCGAAGGCCCGCCGACCACGCGAGCCATCAGCATCAAGGTCCGCGGCGACGAGTTCCCCGAGATCCAGGCAGCCGCGGAGGCGCTGCTCTCCTTTCTGGACGAGATGCCGGCGGTGTCGAACGTCGCGACCGACTATCGCGAGGGCAACCCGGAGCTCGTACTGCGTCACGACGGCGAGGCGATCCAGCGCGCCGGGCTCGACCCCGAGGTGGTGAACCGGTCGCTCCTCGCGCTGGTCGACGGCGAGATCGTGACGACCTACCAGCTACAGGGCGAAGAGGTGCGCGTCCGGGTCCTGCCGTCGCGCCCGCCCGTGGGCGATGTCGACGCCGTGTTGCGCGAGACCCTCGCGCTGCGAGACGGCCGCGCCGTACCCCTGGGCGAGCTGGTGGTGGCCGAGCGCACCCGCGGTCAACAGAACATCCGTCACTACAACTTCCGACGCGCCATCACCGTCGAGGCCGACATCGACCAGCGCGACATCAACGTCGTGGAAGCCAATCGCGCGATCGCCGAGCACTGGGACGCGATCCGCCGAGACTACCCCAACGTCGAGCTCGACTTCTCGGGCGTCCTCGACGACATCGAGGAGAGCTTGGACGCCATCCGCCTGCTCTTCCTGCTCGGCATCGGGCTGATCTACGCGATCCTCGGCACCCAGTTCCGCAGCTACTGGCAACCGCTGATGGTGATCACGACGATCCCGCTGGCCTTCACCGGGGTGGTGGTGGGCCTCGCCGTGACACGCAACCCGATGAGCCTCTACACCCTCTACGGCACCGTCGCGTTGGCGGGCATCTCGGTGAACGCCGCGATCGTGCTGATTTCCGCCGCCAACGACCGCCTGGCCGCGGGGATGACCCTGCTCCACGCCACCGTGTACGCCGCGCGGCGCCGGGTGGTCCCGATCCTGATCACCTCGGCCACGACGATCGCCGGGCTCTTCTCGCTGGCCGCGGGGCTCGCGGGGCGCTCCCTCGTCTGGGGACCGGTGGCCACCGCCATCGTGTGGGGACTCACCGTCTCGACGGTGCTCACCCTCGTCGTGATCCCCTTGCTCTACCGGCTCTCGATGGCGCGCTCGCCGCGCGCGCCCCGTCCTTCCGGCTAGACCGGGCTACGCCGACGCCGTGGTCTCGGTGTCGCGCCCCCGCTGCTCGACGGCGATCCGGTAGAAGGTGCCGTGGGCGCTGCCGCGCAGGGCGTCGCGGACAAAGCCATCGGGGTCACAGCGCTCGGCGGCGTCGAGCATCCGCTCGAAGGTGGCGATGAAACTGTCGGTGTGACGGCGCCGGATCTCGCTCCCGAGCAGGTAGTCGCGGATCTCGTCGGGCTGGCCCGAGAAGTGGAGGCCGAGCAGACGGCGGATGAAGACCTCGGGGTGGGTGGCGAACTGGCTCCACAGATCGTGGACGTCCTCGCGGGTGAGGCTCCCACCGAAGGTCGGCCCTTCCTTCGAGAGGTAGATCATCCCGCAGATCTCGCCGAGCTGGGTGTTGATCACGCTCACCAGCTTCATGAAGGTCTCCTGGCGGGCGTGGAGCTCCGACGCCGCGATCGAACGGGCCTGGAGTTCGGCGTTCTCGGCGGTGCGGCGCAGCTCGGCGTACTGCTGGCGGATCGCCTGGTTGTTGGCGCGGAGCTCGCGTTGCTGGAGAAAGAAGCCGATCACGAGCCAGAGGAAGGCCAGGGGTGCGAAGGCCCCTTCGAGAAAGCCCCCGATCTGGTCGGCGTCCTGTCCGAGGAAGCGCCCCACCCCGAGCACCCCGAAGACGTAGAACAGGCCGAGCAGAAGCCAGCCCGCCGTCAGGATCGAGCCCATCCAGAGGTGCCAGTCGCGCTCCGGAATGGCGGCGAGGTCGACGTCGCGGCGCTGGGTGTCGGATGTCACGGGGCCGCCGCTCAGCGCAGCTCGATGTCGAAGTAGCGCCGGAAGCGCTCGTTGTAGTCCTCGTCGCTGAGCCCCGCCCCCATCGCCACCCATTCCTCGTCGCTGATCTTGGCGCGTCCGGTGGCGTAGCCGACGGCGTCGGGGGCGACCAGGTAGCGGAGTCGGGGATCGTCGGTGGTGATGGCGTGGTGGATCGTCTCCGCGACGATCGTACAGGGGATGTCCCGCTTGAAGCCCGCGGCGTAGAACTTGCCGTTGCGCCGCATGATGTCGATGTAGGGCGACTCCCGGTCGAACCGGGTGTGGGGCGCCGAGTTCTCGAAGATCTTGGTCATCACCACGCCCGGCTCGATGATCGCCACCCGGATCCCGAAGGCCGCGACCTCGTGGGCGAGGGCTTCGCTCGCGCACTCGACCGCCCACTTCGAGGCCGAGTACGGGATCTGACAGGGGATCGCGACGCGGCCGGTGATCGACGAGACGTTGACGATCGTGCCGCTGCGCCGCTCGCGCATCGACGGGAGCACGGTCTGGATCATCGCGATCGTCCCGAAGTAGTTGGCCTCGAACATCGCTCGGTGCTCGTCCTCGGGGGTGAGCTCGAGGGGGGTCGCGCCGCCGACCCCGGCGTTGTTCACCAGCACGTCGACCTGCCCTTCCCGCTCGAAGACGGTTCCGACCGCCTGCTCGATCGAGGCGTTGTCGGTGACGTCGAGGGCCAGGAGCTCCACCGGCAGCGATTCGGCGGCGATCGCCTCGCGCAGCGGATCGGCCTTCGCGAGGTCGCGCATCGTCGCGTAGACGCGGTAGCCCTGTCGCGCCAGGTGGAGCGCCGTCTCGTAGCCGATGCCGGTGCTGGTGCCGGTGATCAAGACCGTGTCCATCGTCGTCCTCCGCCCTGCGCTGCGCCGCGCCGGCGCTCATGGTAGCCCGGCCTGGTCGCCGCCCGGCGTCTGTGATTCCCTCGGCCCGCACCCGAGGAGGACCCGTGGCAGCCGTCGACTTCGAAACCCGTGGGCACATCGCCGTCGTCACCGTAAACCGCCCCGAAGCCCGCAACGCGATCTCGCCCGAAGTGATGGTGCGTCTCGACGAGGCGTGGACCCGCATCACCGAGGAGGACGAGATCCGCGTGGCGATCCTCACCGGGAGCGGCGACAAGGCCTTCTCCGCCGGGGCGGATCTCGCGAAGACGATCCCGCTGATGTCCGGGGCCAAGCAGCCCGGGGACGAGTGGGACCGCCGCTTCGTCGAGGACCGCGCCCTCGGCGGCCGCGCCCTGCTGCGCGACCTCCAGGTGCCCAAGCCGGTGATCGCCGCAATCAACGGCCACGCGATCGCCGGGGGTATGGAGCTCGTCCAGGGCACCGACCTGCGCGTCTCGGTGCCGGAGGCGCGCTTCGGAGTGCAGGAGGTGAAGTGGGGGCTCTTTCCCGCCGGCGGCTCGACCGTGCGCTTGCCCCATCAGTTTCCCCACGCCCGGGCGATGGAGATGCTGCTCACCGGCGACCTGATCACGGCCGCCGAGGCCCTCGAGCTGGGATTTCTGAACCGGGTCGTGCCCCGCGCCGCGCTCCTCGACAGCGCCGTCGAGATGGCCGAGAAGATCGCGGCCAACGGCCCCCTCGCGGTCAAGGCGGTACTGCGCTCGGCGCGGGAGTGTCTCGGGCTCACCGAAGCCGAGGGGATGCGGGTCGAGTCGAGCCACGCCGGGCCGGTGTTTGCCAGCGAGGACGCGGTGGAGGGCCCGCGCGCCTTCCTCGAGAAACGCGCCCCCGTCTT
>JANQRO010000324.1 GCA_028284525.1 Myxococcota bacterium
CCCGTAGGGCGCGTGGGACGCGGCGGTCCCCCGGGCGCCCGGGCTGCGCGAGCCCTGGCCGAAACGCGGCGTCCCCCGTCCCGAGCGCTCGTTCATCGCGCGAAACGCCACCACGGCCTTCGCCTGTCCCGTCGCCACCGCCATCGCCGCGAGGAGGACCGAGCCCACCGGCCCCCCGCCACCGCCGTAGGCCACCTCGCCGAAGAAGTTGAGCCGGGGAAGTCCCAGGTTCTTGGCGATCAACACCGGGTCGTTGTTGTCCCAGCTGTATTTGGCGATGCCGTCGAGGTCGTCGGGGGCGATCCCGGCGTCGTCCATCGCGGCGCGGATCGACTCGCAGGCGAGCTCCATTTCGCTGCGCCCGGAGTCCTTGGAGTACTCGGTGTGCCCGACACCGACGATGCAGGCCTGGTCCCGGAGGGTTCTCATCGCGCCGTCGCGCCTTCCGTGCGGGCGGGTCGGGGACGCCGCGAGGCCCGCGGGCTCGCGGCGCTCCCCGGTTGTACCAGGTCTCCCCCGGGCCGCGCACCCCGGCGCCCGGCTGCCCTACCCTCGCGTCCTCGGTCGCGCGCGGGAGCCCACGGCCCGTGGCCAGGAGGTCGCCCGGTGTTTGCAAAGGACGTCTGGTACATCGCGGGTCACGCCGAGGAGCTCGCACCGGGGGCCGTGCTCGGGCGGATGGTCGCCGGCGAGCGCGTCGTCCTGTGTCGCGCCAACGACGGGTCCCTCTTCGCGCTGGAGGACCGCTGCCCCCACCGCAGCGCACCGCTCTCGATGGGGGAGCTGGTCGAGGGGCACCTGCGCTGCCCGTACCACGGCATCACCTTCGATCCGGCGGGCCACTGCGTCGCCATCCCCGGGCAGGAACACGTTCCGGCGGGTTGGGCGATCCGTCGCTTTCCGGTGATCGAGAAGTACCGCTGTCTCTGGGTGTGGACCGGCGACCCCGAGCGCTGTGGCGACCAGAGCTCGATCCCGAAATTCCTCGAGCTCGGTGAGGCGCCCTACGTGTCGCGCAGCGGGCGGATCCCGGTCGACGCCGACTACCGGCTCCTGGTGGACAACCTCCTCGATCCCACCCACGCCGAGTTCGTCCACCGCACGAGTTTCGGCTCGAGCGACTGGCAGGCCGCTCGGGGGCCGGGCGAAGCCCCGCAGAGCGCGACCGGCGAGTTCGAAGTCGACATGCGCGATGACGGCATCGACTTCGTCTACCACCTCAGCGACGTGCTCGGTGGCCCGTGTTTCGGCAAGGCCTTTGCGCTGCGCGAGGGGGTCGAACCTCACGCTCGCGGACTCGACATCCGGATGGACGTGAGCTGGCAGCCACCGGGTCTCTTCCTCTACGGCATCCAGCTGAAGCCCGCCGGGGCGCCGGAAGGCGAAGCCCTCCACCTGGTGAACCTCCACCTCGTGACCCCGGAGACCGAGCGCAGCACTCACTACTTCTACCGCTGCTCGGTGCTCAACGCGGGTGCCGGCGACGCCGTGCTCGACTTCTGGCACGACGTCGACGTCCGTGCCTTCCACGAGGACAAACGCATCCTCGAGGCCCAGCAGGAGGTGCTCGGCGACACCGACCTCTTCGCCTCCCGCCCCTGGAGCCTCCAGGGAGATCAGATGAGTCTGCGCGGGCGCAAGATCCTGGCCGCCCTCGAAGGATCCGCCGGGTAGGGCAAGCCCCGCGCGCCCTACCCCATCAGACCCGGGTTGGCACCGCCGTCGATGGTGATGTTGGCGCCGTGGATGAACGCGGCGCGCTCCGAGGCGAGGAAGAGCAGCAGCGACGCCACCTCCTCGGGCTCTCCGACGCGGCCGAGGGGTGTCATGTTGCGGAGGGCCTCCTCGGGGCTCCCGGCGTCGGGGCTGAAGGTGTCGAGGAAGCGCTTGAGACGCTCGGTGAGGATCGGCCCCGGGTTGATGCCGACGACCCGCACACCGCGTGTCGAGCCCTCGTCGGCGAGCGCCTTGGTGAAGTGGTTGAGCGCGGCGTTCGCAGCCCCGCCGATCATGTAGCCGGCCATCGGGCGAAGCCCTCCCGTCCCGATGACGTTCACCACGACCCCCCCGCCCTGGCGCTCCATCTGGGGCAGCACTGCGCGCGCCATGCGGACGTAGCCGAAGAACTTGAGCTGCCAGTCGTCCATCCAGTCCTGGTCGGCGAGGTCGAGGAACACGCCGGGCCGGGCGCTCCCCGCATTGTTGATGAGGACGTCGACCCGCCCGTAGGCCTCGACGGCCGCGGCGACGACGCGCTCGATACCCGCTCCGTCGCACAGGTCCGCGGAGAGGGTCGCGACGCGGCCCGGCCCCGCGGACTTCGCGTCGGCCTCCAGGGCGTCGAGGTCCTCCTGTCCGCGAGCGCAGGCGAACACCGAAGCCCCTTCCGCCACCAGGGCGAGCGCCGTCGCCCGACCGATTCCCTTGCTCCCGCCGGTGACGAGCACCGTCTTTCCCTCGAGTCCCAGCTCCATCGCCGCTCCTCCTGCGTTGTCCGCCATATAGCGGAGTCCGACCCGGCGCGTCGCCGGCCCCGATCCGCCTCGTCGCGGGAGGTCGGAATTCCCGATCTCGAACAGGAGGTTGTGCGCGCGATTCGAGATTTGCTCGAGGGCGACACCCGTCCTTGCAGAGAGCCCTCCACCGCCCGGCAGATCCTGCCGTTAAGAGGCGAAATGAGTGCCTTTCTCTGCGGGATCTTCTTCGTGACCGGGGCCGCATCACTGGCCTTCGAGGCGCTCTGGTTCCACCAGACCGGGCTCGCCCTGGGGAGCAGTGTGTGGGCCACCAGCTTGGTGCTCGCGGGCTTCATGGGCGGGCTCGCGGTCGGCAACGCCTTCGCCGCCCGTGTCGGAGACCGGCTTCCCCACCCGCTGCGCACCTACGCCGCCCTCGAAGCCGCGGTCGCGGTGACCGGCGTCGTGTTGGTGTTCGCGCTCCCGGCCGTCGGGGCCGCTCTCACCGGCCTCTTCGGCCCGCTGCTCGAGCAACCCTGGGTGGTGAACCCGCTGCGCTTCGCCGTGGCCTTCGTCCTGCTCCTCGTGCCGTCCACGGCGATGGGGGCCACGCTTCCGCTTCTCACCCAGGTGCTCTCCGCACGCGAGCCGAGCTTTGGGGCGATCCTCGGTCGTCTCTACGGCTGGAACACCCTGGGTGCCGTGGCCGGGGTGCTGATCGCGGAATTCGCGCTGATCGAGGCCCTCGGGATCCGCGGCACCGCCCTGGTGGTGGGCGCTGCAGGGCTCGCCGCGGCCGCCGCCGCGACCGCCCTCGCAACAGCGCTGCCGGCGCCGACCACACCCCGCGCGCCGCGGGAGACCCCGAGTCCCCCCACCGATGCCGGAGCCGCCGAGACGCCGAGCGCCTCCTCGGACACCGTGCGGGTCGCTCCGTGGGTCGTCGCGGCCTTCGTGTGTGGGTTCGCCCTGCTGGCCCTCGAGGTGGTGTGGTTTCGCTTCCTGCTGCTCTTCGTCTTGAGTGAGTCGTCGTCGTTTGCCGCGATGCTCGCGGTGGTCCTGGTGGGCATCGCGACCGGTGGCATGGTCGCCGGCGTCCTCGTCCGCCGCTTCCCGGGGTTCGCCGCGTGGGGCTCGCCGCTCGCCGCCCTGGCCGCGATCTGTGGCGTGGCCTCCTACGCAGCCGTTCCGCTCGTGTGGAGCGACCCCACACGCACCGCAATGAGCGGCGGCGAGCTGTTGCGGATCGCGCTGCCGCTGATGCTCCCGGTCTCGCTGCTCTCCGGGGCCCTCTTCACGGTGCTGGGCAGCGCCCTGCGCCGCGCCGCGCCGAGCGCCGCGCGGGCCGCGGGGACGCTCGCCACCGCGAATACCCTGGGCGCCGCCCTCGGCTCCCTCGTCGCGGGCTTCGCCCTGCTCCCGATCCTCGGCATGGAGCGCTCGCTCTTCGCCCTCTGCGCGCTCTACCTGGTCCTCGCCGTCGCTCTGCTCGGCGTTGGCGGCGGCCCGCGACGGATCGCCTGGGGGAGCTGTGCCGCGGCCCTCCTCCTCGCAGCGCTCTTCCCCTTCGGCGCGATGCACGACGTCCATCTGCGGGGGTCGGTGGAGCGCCACCAGGGGCCCGGCGGCGGGGTCCTGGTCGGGGTCCGCGAGACCCCCACCGAGACGATCGCGTACCTCGAGAACCACGCCTTTGGCGAAGCCCACTCCCACCGTCTCATCACCAACGGGTACTCGATGTCGGCGAGCTACGTGACGGCGCGTCGCTACATGAAGCTCTATGTGTACTGGCCCGCCGCGCTCCACCCCAAGCTCGAGAGCGCGCTTCTGATCAGCTACGGCGTGGGCTCCACGGCCAAGGCGCTCACCGACACCGAGAGCCTGCGGCACATCGACATCGTCGACATCTCCAGGGACGTCCTCGAAATGAGCGACCTGGTCCACCCGGTCGCCGCCGAGCACCCGCTCCGCGACCCCCGGGTGACCGTTCACATCGAAGACGGTCGCTACTTCCTCGATGCGACCGAGCGCCGCTACGACCTGATCACTGGGGAGCCGCCGCCGCCCAACGTGCGCGGGGTCGTGAACCTCTACACCCGCGAGCACTTCGAGCGGATGCGCCGACGTCTCGCCCCTGGAGGCATCGCGACCTACTGGCTACCGATCCAATCGCTGAGCGACCGCGCCACCCTCTCGATCCTGCGGGGCTTCTGCGAGGCCTTCGCCGACTGCTCGTTGTGGCACGGCATGGGTGGGAACTTGATGATGGTGGGCACCCGCGACGCGGCCGGTCCCGTCGATGCCGATCACTTCGCCGCCCAGTGGGAACAGCCGCGCGTGGCGAACGAGATGGCGGGGCTCGGCTTCGAGGATCCGGGACAGCTCGGCGCGCTCTTCATCGGGGACGCTGCCTGGCTCGAACGCCTCACCCGGCATACGCCCCCGTTGACCGACGACTTCCCGAAACGCGTCCACGGGATCGACAACGCCAACGAGCGCTACCCGCCGCTCCGCGAACGGTTCTGGGATGTCGTTGCCGCCCGCGAGCGCTTTGCCCAGAGCCCGCTGATCGACGGGCTCTGGCCGCCGTCGTGGCGCGAGGCCTCCCTCGGCTGGTTCGAGACGCAGGCGCTGATCAACCGCTTCGGCAACCGCTTCTTCGTCGAGCGCGACTCGCCCTTCCCGGAGCTGCACGAGATCCTGAGCGGCACGGCGCTGCGGGCGCCCGCGCTCTGGATGCTCGGAGCGGACGCCGACCTGGGCCCCGTGCTCGATCGCGTCCTGGACCGCGCCCCCACCCACCCCGAGGCCCTCTACTTCCGCGGTGCCCAGCACCTGGCTGCACGCGAGTACGCCGCCGCGGCCGACGCCTTCGCGAGGGCCGAGGCGGCACCGAGTGTCGCGCGCAACGCGTTCCGCTACCGCGTCTACGCCCTCTGTATGGCCGGGCGCTGCGACGAGGCGGGAGCGGCGGCCCAGGTGCGCTACGCGCGGGTCGCCGCCGACGAATCGCTCCCGCCCTTCTGGCTGTGGATGCGGGACACCTTCGACCTCGACCCGCGTCGGCCCACCGCGCTCAGCCGTCGCTGATCCGGCATACTCGCCCCGCGATGGGTCGAGCGGACGGGAACATCGGGTGGCGGTAACGGTGCGCCCGCTGCGGGAGGCGGACCTCGCCGAGGCCGACCGCATCATGCGGGTGGCCTTCGGCACCTTCATCGGTCTCGACCGGCCCGAGGGCTTCGCGGGCGACGCTGCCTTCGTCGCACCGCGCTGGCGGGCGCGTCCCGATGCCGCCTTCGCCCTCGAGGTGGACGGGGTGCTCGCCGGGAGCAACTTCGCCACGCAGTGGGGGAGCTTCGGGTTCTTCGGCCCGCTCTCGATCGATCCGGCGCATTGGGGACGCGGCCACGCTCGAGCCCTGATGGAGCCGACCGTCGCGACCCTGGACGACTGGGATCTCCGCACCGCCGGGCTCTTCACCTTTCCCCACAGCGCCAAGCACATCGGCCTCTACCAGGGACACGGCTTCCGCGCCCAGGCGCTGACCCTGGTGCTCGGACGGGCGCTCGGCCCACCCGCCGAGACGTCGGAGCACCGGCGCGACGGGGTCCTCGCGAGCCCGGAGCGGGCGGCGACCCGAGACGGGATCCGCGCCCTCTGTGCCACGGTGCTCCCGGGCTTCGACCCGGCACGCGAGATCGAGTCGATCGGCGCCCAGGGCCTCGGGGAGACCGTGTCGCTGTGGCGCGGGGGGCACGCCGTGGCCTTCGCGTGTGTGCACGCCGGGGCGGGCAGCGAGGCCGGCAGCGCCTGCGCCCTCCTCAAGGTCGCCGTGGTCGGGGCCGGTCCGCGCGCTGCGGAGGACCTCCGGGACCTGCTCGGTGTCTGCGAAGCCGTGGCCCGCGAGCGCGGCGTGCCGCGGCTCCAGGCCGGGGTGAACGCCGCCAACTCCGCGCTCTACGAGACGCTCCTGGGCTCGGGCTTCGGCATCGATCTCACCGGTATCGCGATGCAGCGCCCCAACCGCCCCGGGCTGTGTGCGCCGGAGCACTGGGTGGTGGGCGACTGGCGTTAGGGGCGCGCAACCTCGCGCCGCCGGCCGCGGCCACGCGGTCCACGCCCGCCGGCGCTACCCTCGACCGCCCAAAGGAGACTCCCATGGCCTACGACCTCCTCGTCCGCAACGGCACCGTGATCGACGGCTCCGGCGCACCCCGCTTCCGGGCGAACGTCGCCGTCCAGGACGGCAAGATCGTCGAGGTGGGCGACGTCGACGGCGCGGCCGAGCACACGATCGACGCCGAAGGACACGTCGTCTCGCCGGGCTTCGTCGACGGGCATACCCACATGGACGCCCAGGTGTTCTGGGACGAGCTCGGCGCGAGCTCCTGCTATCACGGCGTCACCAGCGTCGTGATGGGCAACTGCGGCTTCACCCTCGCGCCCTGCGCCGAGGCCGACGCGGGCTACGTGTTCCGCAACCTCGAGCGGGCCGAGGACATCGCCCCCGAGGCGATGGCGGCGGGAATCGAGTGGTCCTGGGAGACCTTCCCCGAGTTCCTCGACACCATCGACGCCCTGCCCAAGGGCATCAACTACGCCGGCTACATCGGCCACTCGGCGCTGCGTACCTACGTGATGGGCGAGCGCGCCTTCACCGAGCAGCCCAGCGAGGCCGAGCTCGCCACGATGTGCCGCACGGTGCAGGAAGCTGTGCGCGCCGGCGCCATCGGCTTCTCCACGTCGCGCACCCCGAACCACGTCACCGCCGACGACCTCCCGGTGGCCAGCCGGGTCGCCACCTGGGACGAGGTACGGGCGATCGTGAATGCCATGGGCGAGACGGGGCGCGGCGTCTTCGAGATCGCCGGCGAATCCCCCGGCCGCAAACCCGAACGCATCGAGGACTACCACCACCGGCTCCGCGACCTCGCCGTCGAATCGGGGGTCCCCCAGACCTGGGGCATGTTCAGCATGCGGATCGCCCCCGAGCTCTGGCGCCCCTACTTCGACCTCGCCGACGAGACCGCCGAGGCCGGGGGCAAGATCTTCGTCCAGGTCCACACCCGAGCGCTCAACACGCTGCTCTCCTTCAAGACGCAGATGCCCTACGACCGCTGGCCGGTCTGGGAGGAGCTGCGAGCGCTTCCCCTCGAGGAGCAGAAGACGCGGCTGCGCGACCCCTCGCTGCGGGCCAAGCTCGTCGAGGTCGCCAACGGCGAGCGGCCGAACAACAAGATCGTCGGTGTCGAAGCGCGCCCGCCGAGCTGGAAGCACTTCTACATCCTCGACTCGATGCTGGGGGACCACGCGCTCTTGGCGGACGTCGCCCGCGAGCGCGGCGTCGATCCCGTCGAGCTGATGATCGACCTCTCCCTCGAGAAGGACTTCGACCAGTTCTTCATGCAGCCCGTGGCGAACGAGGACCAGGACGACGTGCTCGAGATGATCCGGCACCCCCGCTCGGTGGTGACCTTCTCGGATTCCGGGGCCCACGTCTCGCAGATCATGGACAGCTCGCTCCAGACCCACCTGCTCGGCCACTGGGTACGCGAGAAGCAGGCCCTGACCCTCGAGGACGCGGTCTGTCAGCTCACGTCCAACTCGGCGAGCCAGTGGGAGATGACCGACCGCGGGCTGGTCCGCGAGGGGATGAACGCGGACCTCGTGATCTTCGACCCCGAGACGGTCGGGCCGGCCATGCCCGAGGTCGTGCACGACCTCCCGGCGGGCGCCAAGCGACTCAAGCAGCTCTCGGTCGGGATCAAAAACACCGTGGTGAACGGCCAGGTGTTCCTCGAGGACAACGAGCCCACCGGCGCCCGGGCGGGACGTCTCTTCCGCGGGCGGGTCGACTAGCCCGGGCGGGACGTCTCTTCCGCGGGCGGGTCGACTAGCCCGGGCGCGCCCGGCTAGCGCAGCGCAAAGCCCTCGTAGCCGTTGGCGACGACCTCCTCGCACTTGGCGAGGTAGCCGGGCCAGTCGACGTAGGGCATGAAGACCCGCGGCTTGCCCGGGATGTTGGCTCCCTGGTACCAGTTGTCGCAGGCGTCCCACAGGGTCTGGTCGGCGGCGGCACGGACCTGGATCAGCCACGGGTCTTCGGCCTCGAGGGTCGCTTCGATCGTGCGGTGACCCGTCTCGCGCAGGTGCACCAGACAGTCGCCGATCCAGTTCACGTGCTGCTCGATCGTCGGGATCATGTTGGTGAGCACCGAGGGGCTCCCGGGGCCCGAGATCATAAACAGGTTCGGGAAGCCCTCGGACGAGAGCCCCAGATAGCTCCGCGGGCCCGCGGCCCACTTGTCCCGCAGGCTGCGCCCCCCGCGGCCGCGGATGTCGATCGCCAGGATCGAGCCGGTCATCGCATCGAAGCCCGTGGCGAAGACCAGGACGTCGAGCTCGTGCTCGGCGCCCGCGGCGCGCACTCCCTTCGCGGTGATCGACTCGACGCCGCCCTCGCTGCAGTCGACCAGGGTCACGTTGGGCCGGTTGTAGGTCTCGAAATAGTGGGTGTCGAGACAGGGGCGCTTGCACGCGTAGATGTGCTTCGGCATCAACGCCTTGGCGGTCTCCGGGTCGTCGACGATCTCGGCGATCTTGTCGCGGAGATACTGGGAGACCGCCTCGTTGGCCTCGCGGTCGGTGACCGCGTCCTGAAAGGCGAAGAAGAGCGCGATTCCACCGGTCTCCCAACCGGCCTCGTAGGTCCGCCGCCGCTCCTCGGCATCGACCTCGAAGGTCCGGTGCTCCGGCGGGTCGAGCTCGACGTCCAGGGCCATGGGCTTGCGGTAGTTGCGCTCGCGGAAGCCGCGGTAGTCGGCCTTGATGCGCGCCTCGTACGCGGGGTCCATCGGGGTGTTGCGGGCCGGGACCGAGTACTGGGCGGTGCGCTGGAAGACCGTCAAGTGCTCGGCGCTCTCGGCGATCACCGGGATCGCCTGGATGCCCGTCGAACCGGTGCCCACGATCCCGACGCGTTTGCCGCGGAAGTCGACGCCCTCGTGGGGCCAGTCGCTGGTGTGGAACCACTCGCCCTCGAAGTCCTCGAGGCCGGGGAACTTCGGGGTGTTTCGCGAAGAGAGACAGCCCGCTCCGAGCACCACGAAGCGCGCCGAGACCGCCTCGCCCCGATCGGTGGTCACCCGCCAGCGCTCGCTCTCTTCGTCGAACACGGCCGATTCGACCGAGGTGCTGAACTGGATGTGTTCGCGCAAGCCAAAGCGGTCGGCCACGTGGTTGGCGTACGCGAGGATCTCGGGCTGGGAGGCGTACTTCTCCGTCCAACGCCATTCCTGCTGGAGCGCCTCCGAGAACTGATACGAGTACTGCATGCTCGGGGCGTCGCAGCGCGCGCCGGGGTAGCGATTCCAGTACCAGGTGCCCCCCACCCCCGTTCCGCGCTCGAAGGCCACCGCCGCGAAGCCGAGCTCGCGGAGCTTGTAGAGCATGTACATCCCCGCAAAGCCGGCGCCGACGACGACGGCATCGAGCTCGCGGGGCGCGGACGAATCGGTGGCCATGGGACCCTCCTGGATCACAACCCTAGAAATCAGCTCAGGGAACGGGGCTCATTCCCCCGTCGACATTGATGGCGACCCCGTTGATGAAGGCCGCCCCGTCGCTCGCGAGAAAACACGCCAAGGCGGCGAACTCCTCGGCCTTGCCGAGCCGGCCGGCAGGGATGCGTTTGCGGGCGCGCTCGAGGGCCCCGCTCTGCGACGCCATCCCCTCGTTGATCTGGTCGCTCTCGATGAGACCCACCGGCAACGCGTTCACGGTGATGCCGTAGGGCCCGAACTCGTGCGCCAGCACCTTGGTGAGGGCGAGGCCCGCCGCCCGGGAGACGCTCGTCGGCGAGCTGTTCGGCGGTGGCGCCTTGCCCTGGATCGCCAGGGTGTTGAGGATCCGCCCCCACCCCCGGTCGCGCATCCCGGGGAGCACGAGCCGGCTCATGCGGATCGCGGCGTGGAGCTTGAGATCGAGGTCGGTCTGCCACGCCGCGTCGTCCACCTCGAGAAACGGGCTGGCCGCGCGGGTTCCGGCGTTGTTCACCAGGATGTCGACGGGCCCGAGCGCCGCCACCACGGCGTCGTGGGCGACCCCGAACCCCGCCGCATCCGTCGCGTCGAAGGGCACCGCGACGACCTCCGCGCGAGCCACCGCTTCGACTTCGCGACGCGTCTCCTCGAGCACGTCGGGTCGCCGGGCGGCGATCGCGACCCGCGCCCCGGAGGCGGCGAAGCGCAGCGCCACGGCGCGTCCGAGGCCGCGGCTGCCGCCGGTCACCAGCGCGGTGCGGCCGTCCAGTCGGATCTCCATGTCGCTCCTCGGATCCAGGGCTCGCGGAGGATATTGTGCCTAGAATCCTCCCGCATCCGGGGGCCCGCGCGACCGGACACGTCGAAGGGACGCCGACCCGCCGATGAGCGAAGCCGCCGAGAGCCCGTCCGCACCCGCGCCGTTGGGGCGGGTGCGCGTCGCCGGCCTCCTCCTGGGCGTCGCTGGCTTCGCCGCGCTCCAGCTCATGCCCCCGCCGGCGGGCCTGAGCGAAGCGGGCTGGGACACCGCCTCCGTGGCCCTCTGGATGGCGCTCTGGTGGGTCACCGAGGCGATCCCCCTCTCGGCGACCGCCCTGGTCCCCCTCCTCGCGTTGCCCCTGCTCGGCGCTGTGCCGGTACGCGACGCGGCGATCCCCTACGCCAACCCGATCATCCTGCTCCTCCTCGGGGGCTTCATCCTGGCCCTCGGCATGCAGCGCTGGAACCTCCACAAACGCATTGCGCTGAACCTGGTGGCGCGGATGGGAGGGAGCCCCGCCCAGCTCATCGGGAGCTTCATGCTGACCACCGCGCTGATCAGTATGTGGGTCTTCAACACGACCACCACGGTGATGATGCTCCCCATCGCCTTCTCGGTGATCGAATTCGTCAAGCGCCAGACCCGCGACACCCCGGGCGGCGGCGCCGCCAGCGACACCTTTGCCACGGTGCTGATGATCGGGATCGCGTACGGAGCGACGATCGGCGGGATGGGGACGCTGATCGGCACGGCGTCGAACGCGGTGCTCGCGGGGTTCATGGCGGAGACCTACGGCTTCGACGTGAGCTTCGCGCGCTGGATGATGGTGGGGCTCCCGATGGTGGCGGTGATGCTGCCGCTCACCTGGTGGGTGCTGGTCCGGGTGGCATTTCCAATCCGGCTCGGGCGCCTCCCGGGCCAGGACGAGCTGATCGCCGCCGAGCTCCGCGAGCTCGGCCCGATGTCGCGCGCCGAGCGCCGGGTCTCCGTGGTGGTCGCGACCACGGCGCTGCTCTGGGTGACCCGCCCCGCCCTGGACCCGCTCCTCCCCTGGATCCACATGAACGACACGAGCATCGGCATCCTGGGCGCCTTGGTGCTCTTCGTGGTTCCCGTCGACTGGAAGCGCGGCGAGTTCCTGTTGAGCGGAGAGTGGGCGCGGGAGCTGCCCTGGGGTGTGATCATCCTCTTTGGCGGCGGCCTCTCCCTCGCCGCGGCGGTGCGCAGCAGCGGCCTCGCCCTCTGGATCGGCGACCGCAGCGCCGCCCTCGCGGGCCTCCCGACCCTGGCCGTGATCCTCGGGGTCGTCGTGGTGATCGTCCTGCTCACCGAGATCACGAGCAATACCGCCACCACGGCCACCTTCCTCCCGATCGTCGCCTCGGTCGCCGTGGGGATCGGCGAGAACCCCCTGCTCTTCGCCTTCCCGTGCGTGATGGCGGCGAACTGTGCGTTCATGATGCCGGTGGCCACACCGCCCAACACCGTCGTGTTCTCGAGCGGATTCATCCGGATCGGCGACCTGATCCGCGGCGGGGCGCTGGCCAACGCGGTCGGCATCATCCTCTCCACCGCGATGGCCTACACGGTGGTGCGTTGGGTCTTCTCGATCGAGCTCGGCGTGATCCCGGACTGGGCGCGGGCGGGTCTCGGGTGAGCGGCGCACCCACCCGCGAGCTGCCCACCGGCTTCCGGATCGCGCGAGCCCGATCCTTCGACGGCGCCGCCCTCGAATACGTGGTCTCGGCTCCGGTGGCGGGCGCCCCGCCGGCGCTCCTCATCCACGGCTGGGGCTGCCACCGGGGCTTCTTCGCCCATCAGCTCGAACGCCTGGCGAGCACCCGTCAGATCGTCGCCCTCGATCTCGCCGGCCACGGCAGTTCGGACGCCGCGCCGCGCCAGTACACGATCGAGGAGTTCGCACGGGATGTCGACGCCGTCGCCACGGCGCTCGAC
>JANQRO010000334.1 GCA_028284525.1 Myxococcota bacterium
CTGCCGGGAGCGACCTTGCGTTGCACGCACCTGAGCCCCGAGGCCCTGCGCGACGGGGCGTTCCCCGCGCTCGGGATGGACGCCAGCGCCCTGGTGTTCGCCGACCCGTGGACCTGCGACGGGGACGCGCTGCTCGCCGCGATCGCCGGCGCTGGCCAGGGTCGGCCGGTGGTGGGCGGACTCGCGAGCGGAACGCCCGGAGACGGCGGCGCGACCGTGTTCGCGGGGGTGGCGGAGCGGCGCGGGGGGTGCGCGATCCTCGTCGCCGAGGGCGGCGGGTGGATCCTCGACACCGTGGTCGCCCAGGGCTGCCGACCGATCGGGCAGCCGCTCTTCGTGACCGAGGCCGAAGCAGAGTGGCTGATCGAGCTCGACGGGCGCCCCGCGCTCCAGGTGTTGCGGGACCTGGCAGACGCTTCGCCCGAGAAGGACCGCGCGCTCCTCGCGCGTTCGCTCTTTCTCGGCATCGAAATGCACCCGCAACGCGACCACTACGGCCGCGGCGACTTCTTGATCCGCAACCTGATCGGCGCCGACCCGGCGCGGGGGGCCATCGCCGTCGCGTCGCGACCGCAGGCGGGCCAGGTGGTGCAGTTCCACTTGCGCGACGCCGAGGCCTCCTCGGAAGACCTCGACACACGGCTACGCCGCTATCGGTCCGGGCTCGCCGGCGAGCCCGAGGCGGCGCTGCTCTGTTCGTGTGTGGGTCGCGGCGAGCAGCTCTACGGTCGCCCCGACCACGACAGCCACGCCTTCTTGCGGGCCGTCGGTGGACTTCCCCTCGGCGGCTTCTTTTGCAACGGCGAGATCGGCCCGGTGGGAGGCCGCGCCTTCCTCCACGCCTACACCTCGGCGTTCGGGATGTTTCGCCGAGATCCCTCGGCGCTCTAGGCCCCCGGCCTCGCGCGCGTCGCGCCAGGCACAGGGTCCGGGAAGGGCGGCGGCTCGGTCGCTCTGCCTACGATGCCAGATGCGAGAGCCCGGGGAAAAGGACGGCCACGGCCAGAGCGCCCCATCTCTGTTCCGCGGCCGCCCTTCGGCTCCCGACGCCCTCGCCGGGAGTCCCCGTTTCCGGCTCACTAGGAGCCACCGCACGAGAGAGATTGAAGCGTCGCGATCGGGCCGCCGATGGGCCGCAATGAGGCGATGTGGTGGAACAATATGGCCAGAAGATGGCGGGATTTCCGGGCGACGCGGGCGCGGTGTCCGATCTGCCTCGAGGGCCCCGAGGGGATTCCGGCTCTGGCGGACGCCGCGACAGGGGCTCTGCGCGAATTTCCTCGTGGGGTAAATTCTGTTGTATGGCGCAGACTTCCGGGAGCGTTGCCCTCGTCGATGACGAGTCGCATATCCGCGAGACCGTGGGTTATGCACTCGAACGCGAGGGATATCAAGTCCAAACCTACGCCGACGGTCTGGACGCGTGGAAGGCCTTCGAGTCCGCGCTACCCGATCTGGTGATCCTCGACATCCTGATGCCGCAGATGGATGGACTCGAGCTCTGCCGCAAGTTGCGCGAACGCTCCGAGCAGATCCCGATCATCTTCCTCACCTCCCGGGACGACGAACTCGATCGCGTGCTCGGCCTGGAGCTGGGCGCCGACGACTACCTCTGCAAGCCCTTTTCGCTCCGCGAGCTGATGGCGCGGGTGAAGGTGCTGTTCCGCCGCGTCGCGTTGGGCCATCGCGGTCCGAGCGACGAGAGCGACATCCGCAAGCTCGGTGCGCTCGTCCTCGACGCGGGACGCCACGAGGTGCGATGGCGCGATCAGCCCGTGGGGCTCACGGTGAGCGAGTTCCGCGTCGTCGACGCACTCGCGCGACGTCCCGGTCACGTGAAGACACGCACCCAGCTTCTCGAGGAGGGCTATCCCCACGACGCGTACGTGAGCGAGCGCACCATCGACAGTCACATCAAACGCATCCGGCGCAAGTTCGAAGAGGTGGCGCCGAGCTTCGACGAGATCGAGACGGTGTACGGGCTCGGTTATCGCTGGCGGCGGGACTAGCCACTTGTCCGCACACCGCTGGGTGTGGCGCGGCCTGTCGAGGATCGCAGTCCGCTTGATGGTGCTGAACGGCGCGCTGATCGCGGCGCTGTGTGTGGCCCTGCTGGTCACTCCCGTCTTCGAAGAACCCTTCGTCACCGAGGCGCACCACGCGCTCGACGGCGAGGCGGAGATCCTGGCCGCGGCGATCTCGGCCAAGCCGGGGCTTCGATCTCGCGAGGTCGAGCGTCTGCTGCGCGAGGTGAAGGCGCGAAGCGAGGCGCGGGCGCGCATCCTCGACGCCGAAGGCTGGTTGGTCGGCGACACCCAACGTCTCGAGATGGCGGGGGAGCCCGACGTGTCCGCCGGGGCGGACGACGACGCGCCGGGCCCGCTGCAGCGCGCCGCCGCGCTCTTCCTCGGCTGGGTGGAGACACAGCGTCATCGGATCCTCGGACCCGGAACCGTCACACCCAACCCCTATCTCGAAGAACCGCCCTACCTGTCCCCCGAGATCCTCGCCGCGCTCGCGGGGCGGGACGGCGAAGCGCGGCGCTCCCACGTCGAGGGAGCGGTGCCGACCCTCTACAGCGCGCGCCCGATCGTCGAGCTCGGGGAGGTGACCGGAGCGGTGCTCCTTTCGCGCTCCGCCGCGACCGTCGCCGAGTCGCGCCGCGCGGCGGAGCTCGTGCTCGTGCAGGTGCTCGGTCTCGCGCTGCTCCTCGCGGTGGGGAGCACCGCGGTCGGGGTGCTCACGATCGCGCGGCCGTTGCGCGGGCTGCGCGAAGAGGCGGGCTCGATGTTCGACCGGCGCGGTCGGATCCGCGGCCGTCTGGTGGCGGCGCGGCGCAGCGACGAGATCGGCGACCTCGCCCGCACCCTCGAAGCGCTCTCCGGCCGGGTGGAAGAACGGGTGGGGTTCATCGAGGGCTTCGCCGCCGACGTGTCCCACGAGTTCAAGAATCCCCTGGCTTCGATCCGCGTGGCGACCGAGATCATCGCCGACATGGACGACCCGAAGGAACGCAAACGCTTCTTCTCGATCGTCGAGCGCGACGTGGCGCGGATGGAGCGACTCCTCGACGCGCTGCGGGAAGTGACCCAGATCGACGCGCAACGCGACCCGGGCGACGAAGGGCCGGTGGACGTCAAGGCGATGCTCACCCAGCTGGCCGAGGCCTTCCGCATGCGGATCGGCGATCGCGTCAAGATCGAGGTCTCCGCCGCCGAGGCCGATCTCGCCGTCTACGGCGGCCAGGGGCGGCTGGTACAGGTCTTCGAGAATCTGCTCGACAACGCCGTGAGCTTCAGCGACGCCGGTGGACGGGTCTATGTGCGGGCGATGCGTGACGAGCACGACGTGGTCGTCTCGGTGCAGGACGAGGGCCCCGGCATCCCCGAGCACCACCGCGAACGGGTCTTCCGCCGCTTTTTCTCCTATCGCCCCGACGAGAGCGACGACCGGCCCCACAATGGCCTGGGGCTCGCCATCGTCAAGGCCATCGTCGAGAGCTACGGCGGCAGCGTGAGCGCCGAGGACGCCGAGCCGCGGGGCGCGCTCCTCGAGGTGCGTCTCCCCGCGCTCGGAGGCTAGGACCTCGAGAAGGCCTCGCGGAAGGCCGGCTCCCGGGCCGACGCCGCGAGCAGGTCTCCATCGGTTTCCGACACCACCCCGAGCCGCGAGCGCTCCTCGTACGCCCGGAACTGGGTCTTGGTCATGTGCACCGCGTGGGCGGGCTTGCCGGCCAGCCGCTCGGCGAAGGCGCGCGCCGTCGCGGCGAGCTCGCCCTGGGGCACCGCGCGGTGCGCGACACCGTATTGCGCCGCGAGACGTCCGTCGATGCGGTCAGAGAGCAGGATGAGCTCGCGGGCCCGGGCCGCGCCGATCTCGGAGATCAGCCGAGCCGTGGCACCCCAGGTGAGGGGGACGCCGAGGTCGACCTCCGGGATATGGAACACCGCGTCCTCCGCCACCACGCGGAAGTCGCAGGAGAGCGCCAGACAGGAGCCGCCGCCGATGGCATAGCCCTGCACCTGGGCGACGGTCGGGATCTCGCAGTCCTCGATCGCGCGGGTCGCCCGGCGTCCGATCTGGCTCCAGTAGCGCTTCTCCCGGGCCCCGACGTCGTCGCGGCGCAGCCGTTCGCGGCCCGGTGGCCGATCCCGGTCGGCGCCGGCGGAGAAGGCGCGGCCCGCCCCGGTGAGGATCACGGCCGCGACGTCGAAGCGTCGCTGGAGCGCCCCGAAACACTGCGCGATCTCTTCGAGAACGGTTTCGTTCAGCGCGTTCAAGCGCTCGGGGCGGTTGATCGAGACGGTGAGGATGGCGTCGTCCTGCTCGAGGAGCAGCGTCTGGTAGTCCATCGGGCGATGGAACCACCAGGGCTCGTCCTTGTCGACCGCGTTCAGCCCTCGCCCAGCCAGCGCAAGAGCCGCTCGCGGTCCCCGTCGAGCACAGGCGCCGGCGCCCGGGTCGCCGGGTCGTCCACCCCGGTGAGCTTGATCGGGTTGCCGGCGACGGGGAAGGCCCCGAGCTCGGGGTCGTCGACGTGGACCACCATGTTGCGCGCGCGGATCTGGGGGTCGGCCAGGACCTCGTCGACACGCTGGATCGGGCCGCACGGGATTCCCGCGGCGTGCAGCCGCTCCAGCCACTCGGCGGTCGTCCGGGTCCGGGTCGCGCGCTCGATCTCGCCCTGGAGCGCGTCGAGGTGCTCGATCCGGGCGGGGTTGGAGGCGAAGCGGGGATCCGCCAGCAGGTCGGGGCGCTCGAGGGTCTCGGCCAGGCTGGCGAAGAGCCCGTCGTTTCCGGCGGCGATCACCACGTGTCCGTCGGCGCTCGCGAAGGCCTGGAAGGGAGCGATCGAGGGGTGACGGCTTCCGAGGGGTTCCGGAGCTTCGCCGGTGGCCGCGTAGCGCGCGATGGCATTCTCGAGGAGCGCCACCTG
>JANQRO010000346.1 GCA_028284525.1 Myxococcota bacterium
CCGGATCGCTGCGGTCGTTGCTGTAGGAGGCGAAGCCGTCGACGTCGTGGGCCGAGATCCCGGCGTCGCGGCAGGCGGCGCGGATCGCGTCGAGGGCCAGCTTGAACTCCGGGTCGGGGGACTCGCCGCGTTTGTAGTAGGGCGTCTCGCCGATCCCGGCGACGGCGACGCTCCCGCGCAGGGTGCGCTCAGGCATGGGCGGCCGCATCGGCGTGGTCGGTGTAGCGCTCGGGCACCTTGAACCCGAAGACCCGCGCCGCATTGAGGCCCAGCACCTTGGCGCGCTCGGCGTCGTCGAGGCCCCCCATCGTGCGCTCGATGGCTTCCGCCGAGTGGGGCCAGGTGCCCTCGTGGTGCGGGTAGTCGTTGGCCCACATGAAGTTGTCCACCAGGCCGTGCTCCCGGGCCAGGTCGAGCCCCGGCTTGTCCTCCTGGAAGGTCGCGAAGCCGTGCTCCTTGAAGTACTCGCTCGGGAGCATCTCGAGCTTGGGCCGAGCGAACATGTGGTGCTTGCGGTGGGCCTCGTCCATCGCCCAGAGCGCCCAGGCCACCCAGCCGATCCCCGCCTCGACGCTCCCGAAGCGAAGCCCCGGGAAGCGGGCCAGGACCCCGGAGGCGCACAGGTTCGCGATGGGCTCCATGGTCGGCGCCAGGGAGTGCACCGCGTAGTTGATGATCGCGCCGCCGTTGCCCCGGGAGGTGCGCGGGTCGCGACCCGTCGAGACGTGGAAGGTGATCGGGAGCCCGGTCTCCTGGATCGCTGCCCAGAGCGGGTCGAACTCGGGCAGGTTGTAGTTGAGGGCGGTGTGGTCGGGCGCCCCCCACACGGGCTTGCAGGGGAGCGAGAGCCCGCGAAAGCCCCGAGCGGCGGAGCGTTCGACTTCGGCGACCGCCCCCGCGATGTCGGCGGCGGCGAGACAGGCCATCGGCGAGAGCCGGTCGTTGTAGGGCCCGAAGGTCTCCCAGGCCCAGTCGTTGTAGACGCGACACATCGCCTGGCTGAACTCGGCATCCGGGGTGGCCCAGATCGTGAGGCCCTTGTTCGGGAAGAGGATCTCCGCGTCGACCCCGTCGGCCTCGAGGTCGGCGAGCCTCGCCTCGGGGGTGAAGCCCGAGCGGTTGCGCAGCGCGTCTTCCCCCTCGAACTTGATGTTGCGCAGCCGCATCGGCCGGAAGCCCTCGGTCTTTTGGAACTTCGCGCCGTCGCCGGCCAGGATCATCCCGGGCAGCCGCTCGTGGTACTGGGCGTCCATCCGCGAGACCCACAGATCCGCCGGCTCCTGGGCGTGGCCGTCGGTCGACACCATGAAGTACTTGTTGGCCGCGTCGGGTCGTGGGGAGCGCGGCCAGTCGGCGCTCCCCGGCGTCTCGAGACGCCAGGTGTTGTTCGCGTCGGGCGCGGGGATCGAGCTCGCCATCGGGTCTCCTCCTACCGGGAGCCGCAAGGTAGCGCGCTGCCACGGGGCGAGACGCGATCCCGCTCAGCGCTCGGCGTCCCCGAGCTGCTCGAGCCGCCCCACGATGTAGCCGTGGAAATCGCTGGGATAGATCTCGGCCGCCTGGTTGTTCCACCAGTGCTGCACGGGCGGGGCGCGCAGCCACCCGTCGAGCGCCGCGGCCTGTTTCTCCCACCACGCTTCGGTGATGAGCCCTTCGCGGTGACTTCGGTACGCGTTCTCGAACTGGGTGAAGGCACAGTGCAGCAAGGGGGACAGCCGACGCGTTTGCGCCGGTCCGAGCTCGTCCGCGTCCGCGACGTTCCACAGCTGAGCAAAGGTCTCGCTCGCCGACGAACTCCCCGAGATCGGCGAGTTGACTGAGCTCCATAGCGTCCCTCCTCGTTGGGGGACGCTACCGCGTCGATCCGCCGACGCGGATCCGGGGCTAGCCGATGGCGCCGAGCTGACGCAGGGCGGCCACACCGTCCCAGATGTCGCGCTGGGAGGTGATCTTGCCGTCCTTGAAGGTCAGCACCGAGACGCCTTCGATCTCGGTGTGCTTTCCCTTGGCGTCGACCCCGAGAAAGTCCCGCGCGTGCGCGGCGCGCCAGGTCCATTCGACTGCGCCGCCCTCGGGCCCGCCCTGGTAGCTGCGGAGGGTGAACTCGTTTGTCCCGGCGTCCGGGCCGCCCATCGATGCGAAGAAGCGCGCGAGACCCGCTTTGTCGACCTCGCGATGCGCAAAGGGAACGTCTTCAAACGCGACGTCGTCGTCGTACATGGCCAGTGCCTGTTCGGGATCCGAGAAGCTATCGAGCCAACGCTGGGCCCATTCGGTGTTCATGCTCACCTCCTCGGTGTCGGGGTGGGTGTCTCCGCCGGGCGGTGACCCCTCCGAGGGTACTCGAGTCGGCGTGCCCCGGCCGCGCCCGGGCGAAGCGCTTGACATCGCCCTGTCGCGGGCGCCTAATCCCGTGACCGAGGAGGTAGACGATGAGCGAGGCATTCGACGGCGTTCTGGTGCAGGGCGACCAGCTCAAGTGGATCCCCGACGGCTCGGGGAACGAGCTCAAGATCCTGCGAGTGAGCAGCGAGACCGGCGCCTGGTCGGCGCTGGTGCGGGCGCCGGCGGGGCAGGTGAACCCGCCCCACACCCATCTCGGGCCCGCGGACTTCTACGTGATCTCGGGCGTGGTCGACTACCGCGCCGGCGTGGCGCGCGCCGGCGACTGGATGTACGAGCCCGCGGGCGCCGTACACGAAGCGACCTCCCATCCGGAAGAGACGGTGTATCTGGCGAACGTCTACGGCCCCGTCGCGTTCCACGACGAGGACGGAAAGATCGTCCACGTGCTCGACTGGCGCGTGGTGGAGAGGCTCGCCGCCAACGCCGGCTGAGCCACCGCCCCCGCCGCGCTACCCGGCGGGCTGGAAGTCGTCGGGCACCTTTGGGAACGCGTCGCGGATCGGCTCGGTGACGCCGTCCCAGGTGCGCGACACGTGGCAGGCGTAGGCGAGCTGACGCTTGTAGCGGGCGTAGGCCCCGCCTGCGAGGTCGGGCCCACACGAGAGCTCGATGTGGAAGCCGAGCGCGTCCATCAGGTCGAAGTAGTGCACCGTCGGCATGTCGGGGCGCCCGGGCGGCCCGCTCCCGGGCTTGCCGTCGCCCTCGATGAGCTGGATCGAGGGTACCCAACCCGCGGCGAGACAAGCGTCGATCAGCTCGACGTAGTGCTCGCGCGGCACGCTGAAGTTGATGTGCTGGAGCCCGTTGCCGCGGCTCGCCAACCAGTCGTTGTGACACGAGGGCTCGTCGTTGTAGGGCTGGATCAGCTCGATCCCGGTCTCGGCGTTGAACGCGAAGGAGATGAGCGCGCGGTAGGCGGTCGGGGTTCCGTAGTGGAGCTGGGTGTCGCGGAGCTTTCCCCTCTTCCCACCCCCGGACGCGGCCTGGGCGTCCCAACGCGTTTTGCGCTCCTGGGTGATGAAGAACCACGGGCCGATCCCCATCGCCAGGTAGTCGTCCATCGCCTTCTCGATGTTGGCGACGACGTGCCCGTGGTGGTCGAAGGGCCCGCAGATCTCCCGGATCCGGCGCACCATCTCGCGGTCGCGATCGGCCATGTGCCGTCCTCGTGTTCCGGCCCGCGCGCATCGCGAGCAGCCCGGTCGACGATACCCCGTTTCACGCGGGCTGCGTGTGGAGCGCGCGCACGCTTCCGCTCCGCTGCTATCGACGGCCGCGCGGCGCCGTCTAGGCTCCGCTCGCTGCAACGATGCTCATGTGGAGAATGTGGATGTTCCGTGCGCGCGCCTTCGGGCCCTTGTGTCTCGCTGTCCTGCTGTCTGTGTCGTACGCGCCGAGTGCCTCGGCGCTCGCGATCTTCGAGGCCTTCGGCCTCGCCGGAGTCTCGGTCGAGGGCGACGTCGTCGTGACCTTCGACGACCCGGAACCCAACGGCCCGATCCTGCTCCAGCCGCTGGCCCTCGGACCCGGAGAGACGGACGATGACTCGGTCACGTCCGTGATTCTGGGAAGCCCGAGCGATCCCGGCTTCGAGAACTTCGATTTCGACGCGCTCGTGCCAAGCGGCCTGTCGGCGTCGGCGTTCGCGTGGGTCTTCGGTGCGGCCCAAGGACCGGCGGCGAGCACCGCGGCGTCCGCGTCCGCGGGGGACGAGATCTTTTTGGTCAACACCAGCGACGTCGCCGTGAACGCGGTGGTGACGATCTATCGCATCGCGGCGGCGTTTGCCGAAGTCTCGGATCCCGCGACCGAAGTGGCCGTCTCGGAGGGCGCGGCGAGCATCTTCGGCGACACCAGTACGGCGTCCGCCGACACCGACAGTCCCTTTGGCTCCGAGATCTCGATGGTGACGCTGATGACTTCGATCGAGATCGGCGCCGGCGAGTTCGCGAGCCTGGAGCTGTTCGCGGAGGCGGCGGGCGAAGCCCTCTCGGACCAGGTGATCCCCGAACCCACGACGGCGATCCTGCTGGGGCTGGGCCTGCTCGGGCTCGGCACGCGGCGGCGCTCCGCCTGAGCGACGACCCGCGCCGCTAGCGCCCTTCGACCCCGTCGAGAAAGCGGCGCATCGCGTCGGCGGTACCGTCGGGGTCGAGGTCGGGCTCGAAGTTCGCGCCCGCGAGCACCACCGCGGTGGCGTCCGGGCGCATCTCCCGCGCTCGCTCGAAGAAGGGGTAGAGCACGTCGTCGTTGGCGCAGAGGATCTGCACCGGACAGGTCACCGCGTGGTACGCCTCGCTGAACTCGTGGTCCCACACCGCGGTGTAGGCCTGGTAGCGCCCCCAGTAGGCCCGGGCCGTGTCGACGAGCTCGCGGTGGTGGAGGGCGAGGTCCGCGTTGGCGCCCAGGGCGTCGAGGTAGTCCCAGGTGGCGCGCAGGTAGTCGGCCTTGGGGTCGGGCTCGAAGGGGCTCGAGTAGCCCTTGCGGAACTCTTCGCGTTCTTCGACGGTGAGCGGCACGGGGCCGATCATCGAGAGCGAGACCACCCGCTCGGGCCAGCGTCTCGTCACCTCCACCCCGATACACGAACCGGTGTGGTGCCCCAAGAGGTGGGCGCGGTCGATCCCGAGGACGTCCAGGGCGTCGCGGATCCATCCGGCGTAGTCGGCCATCGCCGGCATCCCGGGCGGGTCGAACGAGCCGCCGAAGCCCGGCGTGTCGAGGGCGTAGAGCGGGGCGCGCCCGGCGAGGCGCTCCATCACCTTCTCGTACATCGCCCCGCTGCTCGCCGTCTGATGGAGACACACGAGCGGCGTCCCCTCTCCCGACACGTAGCGGTAGTGGATCTGACCGGCGTCGGTGTCGGCGTAGGCCTTGCGAATCGGGGGCATGGCGGTCTCCTCCGCGCGACGGCGCGCCCGCACACGGTACCGAACCCGTTGCGGCGGGCGGCGCTAGCCCCCGGTGTGGACCGCGTGGCGGGCGGCGCTAGCCCCCGACGTGGACCGCGACGTGGCGGGCGCCGCCGCCGCGGCGGTGCTCCCAGAGAAAGATCCCTTGCCAGGTTCCGAGGGCCAGACGCCCGTCCAGGACCGGCACCGAGAGCGAGGTCGTGGTGAGCGCCGCCTTGATGTGGGCGGGCATGTCGTCGGGACCTTCCTGGGTATGGGTGTAGAGGGGGTCGTCCTCGGGCACCAGGCGCGCGAGCCACGCCTCGAGGTCCCGGCGCGCGGCCGGGTCCGCGTTCTCCTGCACGGTGAGGCTCGCCGAGGTGTGCTGCACGAAGAGGGTGCAGAGCCCGTCGCGACAGCCCGAGGCGCGCACCACGCGCTCGACCTCGTCGGTGAACTCGTGGAGCCCGGGACCCGCGGCGCGCACCACCAACGTCTCGACCATGACGGGCAGGCTAGCAGTGGGTGGAGCGTCGCCGGTCGCTCAGGACACGCCGAGGGCCCGGTAGGTGGCGGCGATCAGCCGCACCGAGCGCTCGTCGCCCATCGTCCCGGGGCCCATCCGGTTCATCACGTAGGCGAAGGCGGTGCGATTCGCCGGGTCGACGATGGCGACGCTCCCGCCCCAGCCACCCCAGTAGAAGGCCGTGGGGCTCGGCGTGAACGGAAAGCGCGGGTTCATCAGCCCGAAGCCCACCCCAAAGAGCATCCACATGCCGAGCACCAGGTCCTTCCCGTTGGTCTGCTGGCGCTGGGCCACGGCCACCGAATCGGGCGCCATCAAGCGCACCCCGTCGACGGATCCCCCGGCCGCGAGGGCGCCGTGCACTCGGGCGACCGAGCGGGCATTGCCAAAGCCACCGGCCGCCGGGATCTCGGCGGCGCGCCAGGCGCGCTCCCGAGGCTCGCGCCCGGTCAGCACGGCGGAGCGAAAGGTGCGCGCTGCGACGCTGTCCGAGGTGGGCGAGACGTCGCCGAGCGTTTCGGTGGGCGGCACCATCTCGCCCACGCGGGCGTCGTGCTTCGGGTCGAGGCCGATGTGGAAGTCGGCGCCGAGCGGCTCCGCCACCTCCTCGCGAAAGAAGCGACCCAGGCTGCGGCCGTCGACCCGGCGCAGAATCTCGCCCTGGAGAAAGCCCTGGGTGAGCGCGTGATAGCCGGAGGCGGAGCCCGGCTCGAACCAGAGCGGCTGCGCCGCGAGCCCCGCGCAGACCCGGTCCCAGTCGTAGAGGTCCTCGACTCGCAGCGCGGGCTCGAAGCCGGGGAGCCCCGCGGAGTGACTCATGACGTGCCGGACGAGGACGCTCCCCTTCCCCTGCTGGGCGAACTCGGGCCAGTAGCGCGCCACCGGGGCGTCGAAATCGACCTGGCCGCGATCGGCCAGCATCAGCAGACAGACCGCGGCCATCGTCTTCGTCGTGGAGTAGACGTTGACGAGGGTGTCCTCGCGCCACGGGTCGCCCGCGGGGTTCGCATCGCCCCCCCAGAGGTCGGCGACGACGGCGCCGTCACGCACGACGCACACGCTCGCCCCGAGCTCTTCCCCCGCCTCGAAATTGGCCTCGAAGGCCTCGCGGACTCCCTCGAAGCCGGGTGCGCAATGCCCGCTCGCGTCCATCCTGGGTCCTCCCGCTGAAGGTCCCATGCTATCGCGAGGGTCCCCCGGACCAAGCCGCCCGCGACCGACGCTCCACCCTGCGCGCGTCGCGCGCCCCGGACGCCGAGGGTCCGCCGGCCCCGGAGTGCGGTCCTGGGTTCGGGGATCGGTCGCACGGTGGGTGCGTCGATCCGCTCACCCGCACGCACGCCCACGAACCGGAACATCGTGTCCGGGGCGCTCTTCAGGACGTGCGCCGGGCCCCAAGGCCGCGCGGCGGGTGAAAAAAAACCCGGGTACAGGAGCCGGCAACTCCCCGGCAGCGGTGCGCGCGGAGCTCCGATTCTGCGTCCGTTCTGCGCACCGCGGCGAACGGATGCCACACGATCCGGCCTGGCGACGGGGTCGATTGCCGTTGACAGCGCCCTGATAGACGTGGCGTTATCACCCCATATCCGCTGATTCGGAGCTGTTGCTGTGGTGTTGGGACGGGGCGGCTGTGCCGGCCGCCTGATCATCGGATGGATCGCGCTCTGGCCCGCCCTCGGGCTGGCGGAGCCGACCCCGGTGCCCGACCCGAGCTCGGCGGGCGCCGTCGAGCAGGCCGACGTCCACGCACCCTCCCCCCGCCACCGGGCCGTCCCGGTGCTCCAGCTCGCGCCCTTCTCCGTCGACGCCATCCGCATCGGGAAGCGGGGGATCGAATACCGCTCCACCCTCTCGCTGCGCCGTCGCGAGATCCCCTTTCGGGTCTGGGGCGGTCGCAAGCACAAACAGCCGGCCCTGGGGATCGAGTTCGAGCGCCGAACGGGCAACACCCGCGTTCGCGCGGGGGCCTACGGCACCCAGGAGCACTTCGGGCTGGCCCTGCGAATCCGCTACTAGGCACGGCCTCTGGCGAATCCTCGACTTGGCGCGGCCTCTGGCGCTGCGAATCCTCGACTTGGCGCGGCCCCGGCGTCGGGGCTTGGGCGCCGTCTCTTCCGGTTCGGACCGGGGCTCACCAGCGCAGGTTGAACGCGACGCCGTGGCCGCGCCGGCTCGGCCCGATCCACCACTCGGTGCGGCTCGCGTTGGGCGAGCCGAAGCGCTGTTGGTACTCCTGCCAATCCGACAGCGGCCGCTTGGGCTGTGACCAGATCTGGAGGCTTCCAAGGGCCATCCCGGCGGCGAAGTTGACCCAGGCCGCACCGGTCTCGCCCCAGGCCAGGGTGACACCGAGTCCAGCGCCGTTGAGGACGGCGTTGCCCGCGTACATCCTCCAGTCGGTTCGTTCCTCCGAGCGCCGGGCGTTCGTCTGGAGGAGGTCTTCGGCCGCGCGCAAGCGCGCCTCCCGGTCGCTCGCCGTGCTGTTGGGCATCTGGCGGATCGGGTCGGCACCGAGACGCGCCTCCATCGGGCGGAGCGCGAGGTAGCCGACGCCGATCACCGATTTGGTGGCCTCGACGATGTTGCCGGTGCGCTCGTTGCCGCCGTCGACGGCGGCGATGGTGGTCGTGATGGCGAGCCCCCCGACGGAGGCGCCCATCCACCCCCACTGCCAGTACTGGCCGTGTCGCTTGCTGGCGTCGAGGCGCTCCTCCAGGAACTCGAGCCGTTCGTCGACGCTCCCCCCGGTCTGGCCCCAGGCCGGGCCCACCACCAGGAGCACCAGGCTCATCAAGACCCATCGCGCGCTGCGCATCGATTCGTCCTCCATCGAGTCCGGCGACACTAGCCCAGCCGGGGCCGGGCCCGGCGTGGTCTCAGCGGCGGTCGGGATCCGCCGACCCGCTGGGGGATGGCGTCGGTCCCGGGCTGGCATCGCTCCCGTAGTGGTGCACGTCGCGCTGGGGGAAGGGGATCGTGATGCCGGCGTCGCGGAGCGCCCCCTCCACGGCGACGCCGAGGTCGCTCATCACCTCGAGCCAGTCGGATTCGGTGAAGACCCGCAGCTCGAAGTCGAGGGAGCTGTCGCCAAAGCCCCGGAACAGACACACCGGGGTCGGGAAGTTCGAAACCTGGGGATGCCCTCGCGCCACCTCCAGCAGCAAGTCGATCACCTTCTGGGGGTCGGTCCCGTAGGCGACGCCCACCGGCAGGATCACCCGCCGGTTGCGGTCGGCGAAGGTCCAGTTGATCACCCGCGACGAGATGAAGTCGCCGTTCGGGACGATGAGGTCGGCGCCGTCCCAGGTGCGGATCGTGCTGGCGCGGATTCCGATCGACTTCACCACCCCGGTGGTGGTGTCGAGCTGCACGGTGTCGCCCAGACGGATCGGACGCTCGAAGAGCAGGACGATCCCGGAGACGAAGTGGTTGGTGACGTTCTGCAGACCAAAGCCGATGCCCACACCGACGGCGCTGAGCAACAACGTCATCCGGTCGATGGGAAACCCGACCGCACTCACCGCCGCGACGAAGCCGATCACGAGGATCGCGTACCGGGAGAAGGTGGCGAGGGCGAAGGGCACCCCCGGCGGCGCCCGGAAGTTCTCGAGCGACTCGCTCACCGCGAAGCTGATGACACGAGAGAGCAGCCAGGCGATCCAGAGGGTGGCGCCGAAGGCGAGGATCCCGCCGAGGGAGACCGACACCGAGCCGTAGCCGATCGAGCCGGCCAGCAGGGCGCCGACCGCGTCCCGGACCGGCGTCCAGAAGCCGGCCAGCAGCAGGGTGAGATAGATCCAGGCAAAGAGCCCCAGGGCCCGCAGCCCGGCGCGCGAGAAGCGCAGCACCGAGGCCTTCGAGTGCTGAACGAAGCGGAGCGAGCCGAGCGCCCCGTGCTCCACCTCGTACTCGACCACCGCCTCGGCGATGCGGGCGACGATCAGCCAGGCGCTTCCGCCGATGGTGCCGATGATCCCGACGACCGCCACGCGGTTCGCGAGGTTGGTGTAGCCGAGCAGGGTGGCCAGAAGGCCCACCGCGAGACCCGGGCCCAGCACCTTGATCCACGCGTCGAGAAAGCGCGACCACGCCCCCGGCACCCCACCCCAGGGGCGGTGGGCCAAGTGCCCCCTTCGAGGGAGCCACACCGCCCACGCCAGGGCGGCGGCGAGGTTGAAGGCCAGCAACGCGCGATCGGCCGCTGTGGATCCGCTCACCAGATTGCGGAAGACCTCGAGCCAGGCGATCGCGGCGAGGATGGACAGGGGTCGCCAGAGCGCCGTCGCCGCCATCGCGCCCAGCACCCGCAGCCACGCGACGACCGCCAGCGTGACGACCCCGAAGCGGAAGCCGCGCACCCGTTCGGGCTGCAGGAAGTTGGTGAGCAGCGCCGTCATCAAGAAGGCGGCCGCCCAGGGGTGGCGGAGCGTATCGGCGATCGTCTCCGAGGGCTCGGCGCTCTGCGCGCTCCGTTGGCGCACGCGGAGGAGGGCCCACCCGACGAACGCAAAGAACACGAGCTCGACGAGAATGGGCTCGAAGCGTCTCGCCAGGTACGCGCCGAGCTCCTCCCAGGCACCCGCGAGCTGCTCGACCACCTCCGCGGCGACGGCCGCGAGACCCTCCCCGGATGGGATCGACTGCCAGAACGGGGGATCCTGACGCGTCAGGATCCCCGCCGTGAGCTCTCGCTCCGCCGCCTCGAAACGCGCGTCCAGGGGACGCATCGCCTCTCTGCTCTTCGCGATCTGCGCCTCGAGATCGACGATCGCGGCGAGGTCTCGACCCACCGCGGTCTTCGCCGCGGCCAGCGCGCGCAGCGCTTCGCGAGCCTGACTCTGTACGGCGCCGGGGGCGTCGTTCTCCCGGGCCCGATCGAGGGTGGCCTGCCAGACGTCGTCGAGCTCGTCGATCTCGTCGAGGTAGTCGTCGATGTCGTCGGCCCCGTCCCCGAGATCTCCGAGCAGGGCGTCGAAGTCGCCGCGGAGCTTGTCCCACGCCAGGCGCTCGATTCGCAGCTCCGCCGGGCTGTAGCGGCGTGCGAGCAACGCGTCCGCCCGCGTCGTCGCGGGCTCGACCTCGGCCAGCAGTCCCTCCAGGGCCTCGCGCGAGCGATCCAGCAGCTCGGTGGGCCGCGCGGCGGTGATGGCGTCGAGTCGGCCGGTGAGGGCCTGGAGACGTTGGCCGATCTCGCCAAACGCGATCGCCTCCGGGGGCGCCGGGGCGGGCGGCTCCGCCTCGGGGGTCTGCG
>JANQRO010000348.1 GCA_028284525.1 Myxococcota bacterium
GACGCGCCGCACACGGCACGGGTCGGGAGGTTCTGCGTCGCGCCCTGGAGGCGGTGGGGGCCGGTGTCGACGACCCGGGTACTCGGGATCTCGCGGCTGAAGTCCCACGCGGCGACCAGCGCCTCGTGCTCGGGGAGGGCCGCCTCGGCGAGGGCGCGCAGCTCCGACTCGGCGAGGGGCCGGGAGGCGACCCGCGGCGCCTCGAGCTTGCCGTTGAAGGGGAGGGCGCCGCCGCCCCCCGCGTCCTCGAAGGCCGCCATTCCCAGGACGCGGCGCGCCGACGCCGCCGCGACACGCTCGTGGTCGACCGTCGGCGCGGCGCGGGCGTCCAGAGGGCCGCGCCCGAAGGGGTCCGCGAGGGGGATCTGGAGCACCCGCACTTCGTCCGCGTCGACGCTCGCCGCCACGAGGACCCACTCGCGCTCGACCAGCGGAACACCGGTCGTGAGGGTCTGGTGCGACCCCCCGTCGCCCAGCCAGAGCGCGGGGGCGCCGCGCGTGTCGAGGACGAGGCCGTAGCCCGCGCCTTCGGCCGGGTCCCAGGTCCCGAGGAGCGCCTGCTCCCGCCCCCCGGGCGTGGTCGGCCACACCAGCACCTGGAGGGTGAAGCGGCCGAGCCCGAGGGCCGGGTTCGCGGGCACGCGGACCCAGGAGCCGGCGGCGATCGGTTGGACGCGCGCCGGATAGTCGCCGTCGAGGGCCGTCGGCACCGCGTCCTCGTGAAAGCCCGGACCCTCTGGATGATCGTCGGCGCAGTGGAGCCGTACGAGCTCGGCGCGGAACGACCCGGGGAAGGGCGAAGAGACCATGAGGTCCAGACGCTCCCCCGGCGCCAGGCTGATCTCGTTGCAGTAGGCGAGGATGCGTTCGGTCATCCGTCCACCGTCTCCTGGTTGGCGAGGAAGGTGTCGAGACGCCGCTCGAAGACCTCCGCAAAGGCCTCGCCGAGATCGTCGTAGCGCGCGTCCTCGACCGCGACGGGCGTGCCGCGGGGCGGGGAGAAGGTGCCGATCGCCCACTCCCGGTAGGGGACCGTCACGACGATCGACGGCTGCCCCGCACCGCCGCGGATGCGCAGATGCTGCAACACCTTCTGCATCAGCGGGGCGTGGGGTCCAAAGGGAGCGGCGCGGAATTCGGCGACCAGGGCGTCGCGGGTCGCGGGGTCGATATACAGCACGGTGTCTCCTCGGCGAACCCGGTGGAGAGTCCCACGAAAGCGCCGCGCGGACCAGCTACGCTCCCGCCCGCGGAGGACGAGAGATGAGTGCCGTGCAGGAGTACGTCGAGCCCAGCGCTCCCCAGCCGCCGCGGGCGCTCGCCATGGCGCCGCTCCTCGAGGCGGTCGCCGCCCAGGCGGCGGACGCCGACGCCACCCGGAGCGTCGCGCCCGACGTGATCGCCGCCATCAAGGCGAGCGACATCATGCGCTTCTCGGCGTCGCGCGAGTTGGGGGGCCTCGAGGTGTCGGTTCTCGAGATCGCCCGGGAGCTCGAGGCGACCGCCGGGGCCTGCAGCTCCACGGCCTGGTGTCTCTGGAACCACCTCTGTGTCTTCCACTTCTACTGCGGCGCCTTCGGTCCGCCCCACCTCGAGGTGCTCCGCGGCATCACCGAGTCCCACGAGTGGGTGTCGCTGCCCGCCGGCGCGGGCTCCCAGGTCGTGGGCAAACGCGACGGCGATCGGGTGCTCCTGAACGGGCGCGCGGCCTTCAGCTCGGGCGCGCGCTACGGCGACTGGGCCGGCGTGGTGTTCGTGTTCGAAGACGAGGCCCGGGAGCAACCGCTGCGGCTGCGGATGGGTCTCGTGCGCACCGATCAGGAGGGGGTGCGTGTCGATCCCACCTGGGAGGCGATGAGTCTGCGCGCCTCGGCGACCGATCACATCGTCTACGAAGACGCGGCGACCCCGGCGCACCGCATCGTCGACTTCGGCCACAAGTACCGCGAGCTCTACCGTCGACCCGAGTATCCGGTGATCAACGAGCGCTACCGCGAGGACTGGGTGGGTCTCTCGGATCTCTGGCTCGGCGCGATGGCGGTGGGGCTCTGCCGCGCGACCCTGGACGAGGTGTGCAGCGGGATCCGCGAACGCATCGCGATCTTCGGCACCCGCATGGCGGAACGCCCCACGATCCAGGTGAACCTCGGTCAGGCCGCGTCGCTGATCTCCACGGCGCGGGCGGGCGTCGAGCGGGGCTGCCGCGAGACCGACGAGCGGATCGCGGCCGGGGTGCCGCCGACCGAGTCGCACTACCTGCGACAGCTCGGGGCGAGCATGACCGCGCTCCGACTCTGCGACGACGCGATGCGGCTTCTGTTGCGCGTGATGGGGGGCAACGGACTGCGGGAGGGGCCGAGCTTCGAACGCCGTTACCGCGATTTCCAGGCAATGCCCCTCCATATCAACGCCCACGTGGACCGGGTGTCGGAGCAGGTCGGTCGGCATCTGCTGGGGCTCCAGACCGACAACCCCTTCTAGGACGCCCGGGAGGCTCACGCCGCGCCTCGGGTGCGGCAGGGCCGGGATCGGGCGAGGCCCCCCTCCCGGCGCCTTTCCGGTACACTCGGGCGGCGTCCGATCCCGGACGTGTCCAACTCCAGGCAGGAGGCAGCAATGTCCTTCGATCTGCTCGTAAAGAACGGCACCGTCGTCGATGGCACCGGCGCCCCGCGGCGACACGCGGATGTGGCGGTGGCCGATGGCAAGATCGTCGAGATCGGCGAGGTGAGCGGCAACGCGGAGCGCGTGATCGACGCCTCCGACCTGGTCGTCGCGCCGGGCTTCGTGGATCCCCACACCCACTACGACGCGCAGATCTGCTGGGACACCTTGACCACGCCGTCCTCGTGGCACGGCGTGACGAGCCTCGTGATGGGCAATTGCGGCGTGGGGCTCGCCCCGTGCAAGCCCGACACCCGCGAGGTCGCCGCCTGGGACCTGGTCAACGTCGAGGCGATCCCCTTCGATGTACTGAGCCAGGGGGTGACCTGGGACTGGGAGACCTTCCCGGAGTACATGGACGCGGCCGAGCGCCGCGGCAGCGGCATCAACCTGGGCTTCATGGCGGCCCTCACGCCCTTCCGCCACTACGTGATGGGCGAAGCCTCGATGGAGCGCGCGGCGACCGACGACGAGACGGCGCAGATCCGGGCGCTGATCCGCGAGGCGGTGGCCGCCGGGGCCTTCGGTTTCACGACCACCAACGTCGCCCAGCACATCGGCTACCAGGGTCGTCCGATTGCCTGTCGCAACGCCAGCCGCGACGAGCTCGCGAGCTACGCCGGTGTGCTCAAGGAGCTGGGGCGCGGGAGCATCGAGCTCGCCCTCACCAACGAGGTGTCGGTGATCGACGAGGCGGAGCGCGACCTCCTCGACATGCTGCTCACCGAGAGCGGCCGTCCGGTGACGTGGCTGGCGCTCCTCAACCGCGACGACAAACCCGAGGCGCCGATGGACACGCTGCGTGACCACGCCGACCTGCTGTCCCGCGGCGCGATCCCCCAGGTGACCTGTCGCCCGCTGCTGATCCAGATCGACCTCTCCAAGCCCTTCATCTTCGCGAACCTCGAGTGCTGGAACCCGGCCTTCAACCGGCCGGTCGAAGAGCAGATCGAGTTCTACCGGGGCACGGGCTTCCGCGAGGCCTTCCGCCGCGAGATGAAGACCCCCAAGGTCTTCAGCGGCAAGTGGGAGCGGGCCATCGTCCACGAGGTCGGCAGCCCCTCGATGCAGCACCTGGTCGGCCGCAACGTCGCCGACATCGCGAAGGAGCGCGGCGCCGACGCGATCGACACCTTCCTCGATCTCGCGATCGAGGACGACCTCAAGATCCAGTACACCTACGAGCTCTTCAACGCCGACGAGAGCCGGATCCCGGAGCTCATCACCGACTCGCGGACCATGATCGGGCTCTCCGACGGCGGCGCCCACGTCGACATGCTCTGCGACGCGGGGTACTGCACGTATCTCCTGGGTACCTGGGTCCGCGACCGCGAAGCGCTGACCCTCGAGCACGCGGTCAAGCGGATCACCTCCGAGCCCGCGGCCTTCTACGGCATCACGGGGCGCGGCCGGCTGGCGCCAGGTCTCGCCGCCGACCTGGCGATCTTCGACCTCGCGACCGTCGGCTCGGCCAAGCGCGGCGAGATGCGCACCGATCTGCCGGGCGGCGGACGCCGACTCGTGATGCCCGCCAAGGGGGTCGAGTACAGCGTCGTGAACGGCGAGGTGCTCTTCGCCGACGGAGAGCACACGGGCGCCCTGCCCGGCACCGTGCTGCGCTCGGGGAGCGCGTAGCGGCCCGCACCGGTGTGTTGCGGCGGGGCGGAGGCCGCGGGCCGCCCCGCGTCGAGCCCACCCGGTCGTTCTGAGCTCACCCGAAACCGCCGCGCTCCCCCCGGCATCTCCTCCTAGGCGCCCCGCCCTGGAGGAATTCGATGCACCGGATCGCCGCGCTGGGATTCGCCCTCGCGCTCTCGGGTCTCGCCGTGCCCGCCGACGCCGAAGCGGTCTACGCCGGTCGCTTCGAGCCGGCGTTCCACTCGCTGCTCGGTCGGCCCTCCGTGAGCGGAGGCTGGCGGATCGTCCGGAGCGAGGCCGGCGGTTTCGCCCTCGAGGTGGGGGAGGACTTCGTCGCCCGCAAGGGGCCCGATGTGAAGTTCTTCTTGTCGCCGCTGCCCGCTGCCGACGTCACCGGCGACAACGCCACTCGGGGCAGCGTCTTCGTCGTCCAGCTCGAGGCCTTCGAGGGCCCCCAGCGGTTTGCCCTCCCCGCGTCGGCGGCACCGGAGACCTTCCGCACCCTCGTGCTCCACTGCGAGGCATACAGCAAGCTCTGGGGCGTGTCCGCCCTGCGTTGAGGGCCTCCGCGAGACGACACCCCGGGCCCCGCAGACGGCGACCCGGCACCCCGGCGGTCGTGGCGCTTGCGGCACGCCGTCGGCCAGCCACGCTTCCGGGGCACTGCGAGAGGAGGTGCCGAATGCACGGGATCGGCGACGTGGCCCGGCGAGCGGGACTCGCGACCTCGGCGATCCGCTACTACGAACGCGAGGGACTGATCCCCCGCGCGGCGCGATCCGGCGGACGTCGCGTCTACGACGAGACGATCTTCGAACGCCTCGCGGTGATCGACCTGGCGAAGCGCTCCGGGTTCAGCGTCGCGGAGATCAAACGCCTGGTGCGTGGGATCGACCGCGACACCGCGCCGGGGCCTCGCTGGCGTTCGCTCGCCAACGCCAAGCTGGAGGAGCTCGAGGCGCGCATCGCCGAGGCGCAGCGGATGCGCGACCTGCTCCGGGTGGTGATGCGCTGCGAGTGCCCGAGCTTCTCCGATTGCGCCGGGTTGCTGGCCGACTCCGACTTGACTTGAAGTGCACTTCAAGCGGTACGCTCCGCCGGGTCGCCCCGCCGCGACACGAGGACCCGCGCGTGAGCCCCGAACGACTCCCCACCGTCTCCTTCTGCACGCTCTCGCCCGAGGCGCTGCGCGAGCGTCTCGCGGTGATTCGCGACGAGGTGCTCTCGCACGCCACCTCTTCCGAGGTCCTGCCGGATGGCCGTGCGTGGAGCTTTCGCGCCGGCGAGGCCAGGCGTGCGCAGCTCGAGGAGCTGGTCGCCCTCGAGCGCGAGTGCTGTGGCGACGGGGTGGCCTTCGAGCTCAGCGCGAGCGAGAGCGGGCTGCGCCTCGCGGTCCGCGGGGTCGATCCCTGGGCAGACGTGTTCCGGGCGTTGGAGCCGGAAACGCGGCGGCGCCGTCCGCCCGGCTAGTGCCCCGCGTGGTCGTGACCCGGTGCCTTCGCCGAGTCCGGGCCGTGGGTCGCGAAGACCGCGGTGCTGCCGTCCCGCTTGAACTCGAGGACGTCGTAGCGCTCGGGGTCGGGCCCTTCCATCCCGGGCGACCCGATCGGCATCCCCGGGACGGCCAGCCCGGCGACGTCCGGCTTGGTCTCGAGCAGACGCCGGATGTCCTCGGCGGGGACATGGCCTTCGACGAGATAACCGCCGACCTCGGCGGTGTGACAGGAGGCCAGCTCCTCGGGAAGACCGCGGTCGCGCTTGATCGCGTTCATCCTGCGGGTGTCGTGGGCCTCGACCTTGAAGCCGGCCGCCTCGAGGTGATCGATCCATCCGTCGCAGCAGCCGCAGGTCGGCGACTTGTAGACGGTGATCTCGGTGGCCTCGGCCAGGGCGCCGCGGGCGCCGGCCAGCGTCCAGCAGAGAGCGATCGCGAGGACGAACAGTCGGGTGGTGAGACGGTGCATGGTGGAAGGGTAGACCTTCTCGGGAGCTTGACCGCTCCCGCGGGGCCGGGCGGCATTGTCGGATGGCGGCGATAGGCTCTGAGGCGATGGATGCCACCCCCTTCCTCTGGATCGGCGCGGGTCTGCTCGTGGTGATCGGCCTCCTGGGTCTCGCGTTCCCGGGAATTCCGGGCGCCCCCGTCGTCTTCGGCGGTCTGCTTCTCGCGGCCTGGGCCGACGACTTCGCGTACGTCGGCACGGGCACCCTGGCGATCGTGGGAGTCCTGGCGGCGCTCACCTACGCGGTGGAGTTCGGCGCTGCGGCCCTCGGAGCCAAGCACTTCGGGGCCTCGCCGCGAGCCGTCGTGGGAGCGGTCCTCGGCGCGCTGGTCGGGCTCTTCTTTGGCATCGTCGGCGTGTTGATCGGCCCCTTCGTCGGCGCGGTCCTCGGCGAGCTGAGTGTCCAGCGCAATCTCGGCGGCGCGAGTCGCGCGGGGATCGGCGCGACCCTCGGGCTGGCCCTCGGCGTGGCGGTGAAGCTGGCCCTGGGGTTCTCGATGGTCGGCGTCTTCGCCGTCTCGCGCTTCCTCTAGGGCGGCAGCAGCGCCGGGTCGAGGGGGGCACGGCGCCCACGTCGCCGGGTCGGCGCGTAGTGCTCGCCCAGATAGTCGAGGATCGCGGTCTCCACCGGTGGGGGAAGCACCCACAGATTCTGGGTGGCCTGCATCCAGCGGATCATCGACTCCCAGGTCTCGCGAGACGCCCGGGTGCGGGTGATGAGCGCGGCCGAGTGACAGACCGTGCACTGGCCCTGGACCAAGGGCAGCCGCGGGTCGACGACGAGACCGGTCGCCGGGTCGATCTCGACGACCGCCCGGCCCGAGGGCGGGGCGTCGGCGGAGATGCGTGGCACCGCGGGAACGCCCGCTACGAGCGTCGCCACCCCGAGCAGCGCGGTGGCCGAGCGCCCCGCGATCCTCACGCGACGACGCGCAACGCGACGCGGTGGGTCGCGTTGTTCAGGTAGCCCTTCGGGTTCCAACCCGGGACCACCATCGGCTGGGCGCGACCCCGCTCGTCGGTCGCCCGCGCCCACACCTCGTAGTAGCCGGGGCCCGGGAAGCGAAGCTCGGTGCGGAATCGCTGCCACGCCAGGCGATTCACCGCGGAGTCGAGGGCGCACGGCGTCCAGGTCTGGCCGAAGTCGATCGACACGGCCACCCCGGAGACCGCGTGCTCGCCGGCCCAGGCGTGTCCGCGGAGCGCGAGGGAGGTGCCGAGGGGGATCGTCGCTCCCGAGCGGGGCGCGGTGATCAACGACTTCACCGGCATCGACTCGATGATGCACATCTCCTCGTCGGGCACCGCGCTTCCCGCCGCGACCGGCCGACACGGCACCCGATACGAGGAGCCCCCCATCTTCGCCCCGTCGTGGACGCGGTCGCGCACGGCGAGACCGCGCAGCCACTTGCCCGAGGTCGAGGCCGGCCAGCCGCCACACACGAGCCGCAACGGCGCTCCGTGGAGCGCCGGAATCGGCTCCCCGTTCATCGCGAAGGCGAGGAGGGTCTCGTCCTGACGGGCCTTGGCGATCGGCACACCCCGTGAGATCGGCCGTTTGTCGGGGTCGCCGCTCAGGTGGCGGTCCGCGCCGGTAAAGCCGACGTAGACGGCGTCGTCCCGGACGCCCACCGCCTCGAGGACGTCTCGCAGACGCACCCCGGTCCACTCGGGGCAGGCCACCGCGCCGGTGGTCCACTGATTGCCGCGCGCGGGAGGGTCGAACTCGGAGCGTCCGTTTCCCCCACACTCGAGCTGCAGCCGGTAGCGATGGTGGGCGAAGCCGCGCTTGAGCTCGTCGATCGAGAAGCGGCGCTCCGCGGCTGCCGACTCTCCGTCGATCGCGAGAGTCCAGGTGGTGGGGTCGACCCCGTCGGGGGGGATCCCGTTGTTGCGCACGAACATCCGGGAGGCCGGGGTGACGTCGTCGTCGAGGAGGTGCGCGGGGGTCTCGGCGTTGAGCGGCCGGTCGTTCAACACGACGAGCCCGGGGTCCTTCCCCGGGATCACAAACGGCGACTCGGCGTTCGCGAAGGCCGCGGGCACCAGACCGCCCGGGAAGACGTCGCCGAAGGGCAGGGCGGCACCGAGAGCGGCGGCCAGGGCGCCGCGACCCGCGCCGCCGAGGAAGCCACGGCGTGTGACGCCGACCCGTCGCCCGAAGACCAGCGCGTCGGCGCGGCCGGGGTCGTCCGCGTAGAGCTCGTGGAGACCGCGTTCGCGGGGCGCCACGGCTAGCCCGCTTGCGCGATCAGCGGCCGCAGCAGGGCGATCACCGTCAGGCTCACGGCGCCGACGATGATCGCCGCGGCGAGCCCCACCGCCGAGGGTTTGAGGCCGAGGGAGCGGAGGCGATTCAGATTCGTGCCGAGCCCCACCGACGCCATCGCGATCGTCAGACACCAGGCGGAGACGCTCGAGACGGTGTCGATCGCGCCGCGCCAGGTCTCGGCACCCAGGAGACCGCCGAAGGGCGCGCCGCCGAGGTCGCCCAGCGTTCGCAGCAGCGCCATCGCGACAAAGCCGAACACGAAGAGCGGCACCATCTGGAGGAAGGAGGGGCGCGGCGCGTCCGCCGCGCCGTCGCCCCCGCGGTGATAGAGCAGCGCCATCAGCGGGATCACCGCCACCATGAACAGGTTGCGCACGAGCTTGGTGACGGTGGCGGTGTCGAGGGCTTCGGGGGCGCCGTACTGCTGGAGATAGAGCAGCCCCGCCCCCGCCACCTGAGCGGTGTCGTGGATCGCGGTGCCCAGGAAAAAGCCGGCGAGGGTGGGGTCGCCCAGCACCGCGTGCGAGAAGAAGGGATAGAGCACGAGGGCGACCAACCCGAACACGGTGACGCAGCCCACGGCGTAGCTGATCTCGTCCTCGTCGGCGCCGATCACGGGGCCGGTCGCGACGATCGCGGTGTTCCCGCAGATCGCGGTGCCCACCGCCACCAGGGTGCCGAGGCGCCGCGGGAGCCCCAGGGCGCGGTTGATCGCCGTCACCAGCAGCAGCGCCGTTGCGATGCACGCCACCACGATGGGCAGGGCGAGGAGCCCGATCGAGCCCACCGCCCCGAGACTCAGACGGATCCCGAGGAGCGCCACCCCGATGCGCAGCACGCGTTTCAGCGCGAGCTGGAGACCCGCCCCGTACACCGCCGGGACGCCGATGGTGTTGCGGATGAGGAGGCCGATCGCGATGGCGACCAGGATCGGGCTCACCGGGCTCTTCTCGAAGCCCATGAGGTCCAGTCCGACCCACTCGGCGGCGACCCGGCCGAACGCAGCGAGGCCCACCGCGATCCCGATCCCCGGAAGCAGCGCACCGGCCCGGTCGAGGAACTCGTTGGCTCGTTGCTGCCAGGGCGCACGCCCCTCGCGCTCTTCGGCGGTCTCCTGAGGGTCGACCCACTCGGGGACCCCCTCCATGTACCCCGTCCACTGGAAGACCTCGGGGTGCTGGTAGGGGTTGACCGTCTGGGCCTGGGCCGACACCGCCGCCACGGCGCTAGATCCCGGCCCCTTGGAACAGCTCGGCGGCGTCCTGTCGTCCGAGGGCCTCCATCACCCCCGCGACCGATCCCGCTGCGGGGTCGGGGACGGCGGTCTCGACCAGCCCCGATTCGAGGTTGGCGGGGACCGCCTCGTCGATGCGTTTCGGGTAGGCCAGGTCGAGCCCCGCCATGATCGCGACGAAGTCCGCTTCGCTCTTGTCGGTGCCGAGCCGCGCGTTGAAGCGTCGCTCCTCGTCCACCGTCGAGACGGTCCGTCCCTTGTAGTCGTGCCCCGGATAGAGCTTCGTATCTCCGGGCAGGCTCAGGATCTTGCGCTGCACCGAATCGTAGAGGGTGTGCGCGTTGCCCTGCTGAAAGTCGGTGCGGCCACAGCCGCGGATCAACAGGGCGTCACCGGTGAAGGCGCAGCCCTCCTCGTGACACACGAAGGTCATACAGCCGCTGGTGTGACCCGGGGTGGCGCGCGCCTCGAGGGTGTGGGCGCCGAAGGTGATCTTGTCGCCGTCGCGCAGACCGCGGTCGGCGTTCCCCACCCCGGCTTCCGCCGAGAGCGCGATCTTCGCGCCCGTGGCTTCGCGAAGACGGCCCGACGCGGTGACGTGATCGGCGTGGACGTGGGTCTCCAGCGCGCACACGAGCTTCAGGTCGAGCTCGCGCAGCAGAGTCGTGTCGCGCTCGAGCTGCTCGCGCACGCTGTCGATGATCACCGCCTCGCGGCTGGTCTCGTCGCCCAGCAGGTAGGTATAGGTCGAGGTCTCGGGGTCGAAGAGCTGACGAAAGAGCACGGGGTCTCCGTTCAGGCGCGTTGGGGTTGCAGGGGGGCGGCGGGGCTGCGCAAGCGGGGATCGAGCCAGCGCGCCGCCAGCGTGCCGACCACCATGGCCGCGACGAAGGGGTACGTGGCGCTCTCCCCGAGTCCCAACGACGCGAGGGCCGGCCCGGGGCAGAAGCCGGAGAGGCCCCACCCGACACCGAAGAGCACCGCGCCCCCGACGAGCCGCGCGTCGATGTCGCGCCGCGTGGGCATCGCGAACTGCGACGCGAGCACGGGGCCCGCGCTGCGCCGGGCGATCGCGAAGGCGGGCAGCGTCACCAGCAGGGCTCCCCCCATCACGAAGGCCAGGCTCGGGTCCCAGTGGCCGGTGACGTCCAGAAAGCCGATCACCTTGGCCGGGTTCACCATCTGCGAGACGTAGAGCCCCACACCGAAGAGGGCGCCGAGGGCGAGGGCGGTGATCGCGCGCGCCACGGCTCAGGCCCCCAGCGCGCGCTGGAGGAACACGACCAGGCCCGCCACGCCCATGAAGGTCGCGGTGGCGACCAGCGAACGGCCCGAGAGGCGCGCGAGACCGCAGACGCCGTGGCCGCTGGTACAGCCGCTCCCCAGCTGGGTGCCGACCCCGACGACGAGCCCGGCGATCACCAGGACGAGGGGGGAGGCCGCGACCTGTACGGCGCCACCGCCGACCACGACCGACGCCCCGAAGGCGCCGAGGGGGAGGCCCAGCAGGAAGGCCACACGCCAGGGCCGGCCCTCGCCACCGGCGAGGCCCGTGCCGAAGATGCCACTGATCCCGGCGATCCGGCCGTGGAGGAAGAGCAGCCCGGCGGCGGCGCATCCGATCAGCATCCCGCCGAGCAGGGCGGGGACGGGGGTGAACTCGGTCAAGGGGTCTCCTTTGGGGAACGGGGTCAGACGATGCCCCGCATCATGAGGTTCCAGTACGCCCAGGGCAGCGCGTAGCGCTTGAGCAGCCACATCGAGTAGCGCTCGCGCATCGTGTCGATCGGGAGGGTGGGCGTCGGCTTGCCGGTGTAGTCGAACTCGGCGAGGAGCATCTTGCCGCGCCCGGTGACCAGCGGGCAGGCGCCGTAGCCGCCGTAGGAACCCGGGAGGGCTCGGTCACGCATCCGCGCGAGGAGGTTCTCGACGAGCACGGGCACCTGGTGGCGGACCGCGGCGCCGGTCTTGGCGTTGGGGGTGGTCGTCACGTCACCGAGACCGAAGACCCGGTCGTAGCGCGGGTGCTGGAGCGTGTGTTGGTCGACTTCCATCCATCCCTTGCCGGTCCCGTCCGGGCAGGCGAGGGGGCTCTGCTGGACGAAGTCCGGGGCACTCTGGGGCGGGACGACGTGGAGCGCCTCGTAGGGGATGGACTCGGTGTGGGTCTCGCCGTCGCGGGTGACGGCGAAGGTCGCCTCGCGCGTGGCGCCGTCGACGGACACGAGGTTGTGTTGGTAGCGGACGTCGATCCCGTGACGCGCCGCGATCGCCACGAGCTTCTCGGCGTACTCCTTCACCCCGAAGATCACCGGGAGCGCCGTGGCGTAGCTCAGCTCGCAGCGCGCGCGCCGACCGCCGCGGCTCAGGTGGTCCGCCATCATGTAGGCGATCTTCTGGGGCGCCCCGGCGCACTTGATCGGCATCGGCGGACACGTGAAGAGCACGTGGCCGCTCTCGACCCCGCGGAGCATCTCCCAGGTCTCCGACGCCCGGCGGTAGTCGTAGATGCTCGAGACCTGCGGGGTCTCGAGGGCGTCGACGAGGCCCTCCACCCGGCCCCAGTCGAGTTGGAGCCCGGGGGCCACGACGAGAAAGTCGTACTCGATTCGTCCCTTCGCCTCGGTCTCGACCGCGCCGGCCACCGGGTCGAAGGACTTCGCCCGGTCGCGGATCCAGGCGACACCCTTGGGCATCACCTGGGCCTGGGGACGCGCCGTCGACTCGCGCGGCACGACGCCCGCGCCGACCAAGGTCCACGCCGGCTGGTAGTAGTGGGTCTCCGAGGGCTCGACGATGGCGATGTCCTCGACGCCCTTGCGCCGCAGGGCCGCCGCCGTCGTGATGCCCGCTGTCCCGCCTCCGATGATCAGAACGCGATAACGCATGGCGATCCCCTCTCGTCGCGTCGCCCCGGCTGGCGATTCCGAGCGCCGCCGAGACGGGGTGCGTGTCGAATATTCGAAAATTTATATATTTGAAAATTCTTAGAATGTCAATATAGTCATCACATGGCCCGCGAAAAACCCGTAATGACCGAGGAAGCGCTGCAGATGGTGGCCGCCCGATTCCGGGCCCTCTCCGACCCGACCCGGCTCCGCCTGCTGAGTCTCCTGATGGAGGGGGAGCGCTCGGTCGGAGAGCTCGCCGAGTCCGCCGAGCTCGACCAGCCGGTCGCCTCCCGTCACCTCGCGGTGCTGCGCCGCGAAGGCCTGGTGGCACGACGCGCTGAGGGCAACAAGGGCTTCTATCGCATCCAGGACGCGAGCGTGGTCCAGCTCTGCGAGGTCGTCTGCGGCGGGCTCGCCGAGAAGCTCGCCGACGACCTCGAGGCTCTGCCCGACGCCGCCCAGTGGCGGGGGATGAACATCTAGCCCGGTGTAGAGCGCCGACCCGCGTCCCGCGGACCGGAAGCAGCGGAACGCGCCGTCGTCCTCCTCCGCGAGGAGTGAGTTCGCGCCGCCCCGAGCGGGCTCAAGCGGGGCTCGCGATCGGTCGATTCCCGGCGGATGGTGCGTCCTCTGCTCCTCCTCGGTCTCGCGCTGTGTACGAGCGCCGGCTGCGCGACGACACTGCCCACCAACGACGTCGACCGCAACGCCGCGGTGACCGTCGAGGACTTCGCCGCGTGGGTCGCCGGACACGAGCTCGACCCCGTGGTCGACACCTTCGAGAAGACGTCGCAGCTCGGCTTCTACACCCTGAGCTACCGCTACCACGCCAAGGGCGACCACGCCGAGTTCATCTTGAACAGCGAAGCGATCCTCACGCCGAAGGAGGCCGAGGCGAAGAGCGCCTACCGTTCCTTCGTGATCGGCGCTCGCGTGGCGCGGGGTGAGCTCGTGGAGGTGACACCGACCCTCGATTGGCCCGACGACGTCGCGGTGTTCAAGTCGGTGGTCGACGGGCGGCAGGTCGGCAACGTCTACGTCGCCCGGCGTGGCACGGTCGCCGTGATGGTGGCGGTGGGAGGCCTCCACGATGAGACCTCCACCTACTTCGAACAGACCCTGGAACCCGCGCTCTGGGCGCTCACGCGCTACGACCCGGTGCGCGCCTCGGGGCGCGCTGTTGCGGGGCTGCCCTAGCGCACCCGACGGGGCGCGCCGCTAGAAGAGCGGCTGCGTCGGTGACAACCCGAGACGGACGCGTCCGGCCTGCTCGCGCCACGTGGGGCTCAGCACGATGTGTTGGGCGACCGTCCAGACGTCGCGGTTGCAGCGCTCGAGGAGCGAATCCGTGTAGAGCGCGGTGGTCCCGCCAGTCTCGAACATCCGCGTGACTACGTGCTTCGCCGCGGCCGCGGCGTGACTCACGGCGCGCCACGCGCCGGCGCGCAGCGTGTTCCCGGGCACTCCCGACGCGCAGGCCTCCCACATCCGGTCGTAGGCGTCGCGCAGCAGGAGCCGCGCCGCGTCCAGACGTGTCTCGGCCTCGGCCACCGCGGCGTGGACCGCCGGGCGTTCTCGCAACGCATCGCCCGGGTCGACCTGCGGTCGGTCGGCCGCGAGCTCGAGGAGGCTCTCGAAGGCGCTGCGCGCGATTCCGAGACACAGCGACGCGCAGCCCCCGGCGAGTAGCAGGACGAAGGGGAAGGCGAAGAGCGGGCCCTCGAGGGTGGAGGGCGCGAGTGGCGAGACGCCCCGCGCCGTCGGCACGAAGACGTCATCGACCACGACGTCGTGGCTCCCGGAGCCGCGCAGACCCCCCGTGTACCAGGTGTCGAGGATCTCGTAGTCGCCCTTGGGCACGAAGAACATCTGCATGTCGGGTCGGCCTCCGATCCGACGCGGCTCCTCGCCCTCGAAGACGGGAGCCATCAGCGGAATCCAGCTCGCGAGCTCGCACCCGGACACGAGGGACCAACGCCCCGAGAGCCGCACCCCGTCCGCGGTGGCGACGGCGCGGCCCGAGGGGCGCGATCTACGCGAACTCGACGCGCCC